>DASSTY010000054.1:0-2219 GCA_035707585.1 Gemmatimonadales bacterium | reverse complement strand
GAGTTGCTGGCTTGGTGCCGTCATGCGGGGGTGCTCACGCCGGCGCAGTCTCGACGGCTGGAAGGTGTGGCGGCGAAATCGCCGGCCCGGGCGACCCGCACGGTGAAGCACGCGATCGTGCTCCGTGAAGTGATCTATCGGATCTTTGCGCAGATTGCGCGAGGCGGCACGCCCGACGCATCGGACCTTGAGTTGCTGCAGCGGGAATATGTTGCCGCACTGTCGCAGGCAGCCGCGGAGTGGGATGGGAGCGCGGTCAGGCTCGATTGGCCGGTGGGCGACGATCTGCAGATGCCGCTTTATCCGATTGCCGTTGCGGCGATGCGCCTGCTGGAAGCCCCGCCGCCGGGGCGGGTTCGGCAGTGCGGCAACGATCCGTGTGGCTGGCTCTTCGTCGACACCAGCCGAAGCGGCACTCGCCGGTGGTGTTCCAGCGCGGAGTGCGGCAATCAGGTGCGGGTCCGGAGGTTCCGCCGCTCCTAGATGTTGGCCAGCCCCCCGAAATATTCGTTGTCTTCGGCGAACCCGCCTTCTCCCTGATAGACCGTGGCAATATCGGCCACGAATTCGATGGCGCTGATCCATTTGACCATCTTGAAGCCGAGCTGATTCTCCACTCGCAGGCGGAGAGGGGCTCCGTGCAGCGGAGTGAGCGGCCGCCCGTTCATGGCGTACGCCAGCAGAGTTTGCGGGTTGGCGGCGTTTTCCATCGACAGACTGTCGTAGTACTGACCGCGTCTGGCCGGGTCGAGCAGAACGACGCCCTCACTGAATGAATAGAACACCACCGCTCGCGCTTCCGGTCGCGGCCGCACCAGCGCGATCAGATCGGCTACCCGGAGCCCGCTCCACTGGGCGATGCCGGACCATCCCTGAATACAGTGATGCAGGGTGATCTGCGACCGTTCACCCAGCGCGCGAATCTCCTCCAGCGAGAGCTCGACCGGATTCTCCACCAGGCCGTGCACCTTGAGCCGGTAGTCCCGGAAGTCATTCGCCGCGAGCGCGCTCCATTCGGCGGACGTGGGCATTTCGCCGTTGACCCAGAAGTAGGGCGAGATCCGGTCGGGCGTGAACTCCGCCACCGGCGCCGCCCGGTCGAGCAGCAGCTTCATGATCGGGCTCACGATCAGGGCGGAGGCGTGCTGCACGGTGCGCGGGCGGCGCCATGCGGCCCAGTTGGCCCAGGCGTTGATCAGCACTACGACGGCGATCGCGATCAGTCCGAGGATCAGCCCGAGCGGGCGGGAGTCGTCGGTGCCGAGCACGATGTGGTTCATGTTGCGGACGAGGCCGGTGAGCGCCACCATCGTCACGTGGATCAGCAGGAACAGCACGAAACCGCACATCACCAGGAAGTGGAGCGAGCGGCCGATCTGCCGGTTACCGGGAAGCCTGGGATACCAGCGAAACCGCGCGGTGAGCGCCGGCGACATCGAGGGGCCGGTCAGAATCGCCAGCGGGGCCAGAATGAAGACGACGCCGAAGTAGCCGAGCTGCTGGAGCGCGTTGTAGACGTAGAAGCCGTTCGGTTCCGGTGGAATGTGGAAGGTGGCGTAATGGACCCAGACCGCCCACGCCTGCGGGATGATATCCCACGAGGTGGGCACCAGTCGTTCCCAGTGGCCGCTGGTGAACAGGAGCACGACATACACCGCGCCACTGGTGACCCAGAAGAGCACGCTCAGGAAATGCCAGTGCCGCGCCATCCCCACCGTATGCCGCTGGCCCGGGAGTCCGATCCACGGGGTGAGATAGCGGGAATCTTCCTTGGCGGTCCAGACCCGGTCGGTCGGCACCGTGACCGGAGTGAGCCGGAGCCATTCGGTGCCCGGCGTGCAGTGGACGTTGCCATAGAGCCGGGGGTGGTCCATCAGGATCTGGAGCCCGCTGCGGATCAGCAGGACGATGAACAGAAAGTTGATGAAGTGGGTGATGCGGAGCCAGCCGGGAAATCCCGGCGGCGCGCCGGTCGGCGTGGGCGGCGGAACCGATGGGAGCCCAAATAGCCCCCATTGCAGCCACGCCGCCGCAACCAGCAGGATGAGCGGTGAGACGATCAGGACGGCAATTCGTGGTTTGATGCGCATGGGCCCGTGGGGGTTGGAGGGGTCAACCGGTCGAATCTGGATGGTAATGGCGGTCGGGCAAATTGGCGCCGGTGGTGGTTTGTCGCCCAGTTGATGGATTACCGCCAATGAAGCAACATGCCATTCGAT
>DASSTY010000053.1:0-5044 GCA_035707585.1 Gemmatimonadales bacterium | reverse complement strand
AGCGCGCGCGCAGCGCAATCGCTCGAAGCGGTGGCGCTCGATGCCACCGATGTGCTCTGGCTGCAGGACCGCACCGATACCACCGCTCTCCAGCTTGTCGCATGGCTGGAGAGCGGTGGTCGTTTACTGCTCACCGGCGATGCGGTCGACGCCAGCGGCGCGAAGCTGGTGCAGTTCGATGCCGCCGGACCGGAGGCGCCGGCCGGTCTCGCCGCACTCGGCGCGCATCCGCTCTTCGCCGGGAGTGATCACGGCGCACGGTTGGCCGCGCGGCGCGGCACCTGGCGGCTCGCGACAGCGCCGCTGGAGCGGGCGGAAACCGTCGGCGCCGCCTGGTTTGCCGGCCGGCTCGATCCGGCGTTCCCCGCCGCGTGGGAATGGCCCGTCGGGCAGGGCGGCGTGCTCTGTCTCGGCGCGCCGATCGGCCATCTGCCGCCCGCCGAGTCGCTCGATATCCTGCTCCGAAATGCGCTGTTGGGCGACGCGATTCCGCACCGCGACCGCGGGGCGGTGGGCCATTGGCCGCCGCCGGGTACCAGAGCGGAGCGTGATCCCGCTCATCCGGTGCCGCGGGTTTCCGCAGCGGCCGGCGTCTGGCGGGGCGAGGCGGAAGCCGGCGCGGTGCCGGCCAACTGGCGCGCGAGCGGCCGGCGAATGGTCCTGCACGGCGGCTCGGACGGGCAGTTGGCTGAGGTGCGCAGTCCGCCCGGCAGTTTTCTCCGCGACATCACAGTACAGGTAAACGGGGCTGTTCCCGTCGCGACCGATGGCAGCGCCGGACCGGACGGAATTGCCCGCGGCCTCATCGGCGCCGGCGGCAAATTGCTCGAGCGGTGGTGCGTCGATCCGGAGTTTCCGCTCGCCGTCTGGGATCTCCATTCGCTGCTCGACGCCGATGTCACCGGCGCGGCCACCGTGGAATTCCGGTCGCCCGGGGCGGCGGCCGGAAGCCTGGGCAATCTCCGATTCAACTGGAGCGAAGGTGGCCGGCGGCTCTGGGTCGGAACCGATGCCGGGCCGCAGTGTCTCCTGGCGGCGGAGCAGGCCACTCTCACGGCTCAGCCGCTGGACGGCGATCGCCTGCGCGTGAGCTGGAGCGGGCGGGGCGGATTTCGGATGCTGATCGCCGCCGGCACCGGCGATGCCGATCTCGCTCGGACGCTCGGCCACTTCGAGCGGCGGGGGCTCGCGGGGGTGCAAAGCCGCCGCGCGCAGCACGCAAAACTGATTCGGGAATACGGCGCGCAGGTCTCCACGCCCGACGCGGCGTTGGACGCCGAGTTCGCCGGCGCCAAGCACCGGGCGGAAGCGACGCTGATTGAATTTCCGCGGCTGGGCCGAGCGCCGGCTCAGCCGGACGGAACCTGCGACGTCGCCGCTGCGGTGCCGGTCGCGGAGGGCCTCCTGGCGGCGGGGCTCCGCGACGCCGCGCACGATCTCCTCGCCCTGCTCAGTCTGACGCAGCGGCGCGACGGTGCGGTCGCACGCACGGTGCTCCCGATCGGTGTGGTGGAGTACGGAGGCAGCGACTCGGCCAACCGATTCCTCCAGCTCGCTGCGGCGTACCTGGCCTGGACCGGCGAATCGGAACGGCTGGCCCGATTCTCCGATGCGCTCGCGCGGACTCGCGACTATATCGCGGCGATCGCTTCGGGCGGCGGGCCGGCCGCTGCCGAACGTGCCGAGTCACCGGCGGGTCTGGAGGCGGCGATCCTGATGCGCGGCATAGTGGGGCTCTGGGGTGCGGCACCGGCGCCCGCCGCTTCCGGATTGACGCTCCGTCCCGCGCTCCCCGAGGGGTGGGACCGGGCCGCGCTCCGCCGCTTGCGGATCGGCCGCGCGGTACTGGAGCTGGCGTTCCGCCGGCGGCTCGGGCGCATCAGCGTCCGGGTGAGCCGGGTGCAGGGTCCCGCCCTGCCGATCAGCGTCGAACTGGGCGGCCCGCCCCCGTCACTCATGGCGGTAGACGACGTCGATCTTCCGGGCCAGCGTGCGGTGTTCGAAGCCAACGGGCAGCATGAGGTAACTTTCCAATGGTGAATCGGGCCGCGCGGGGATAGTATCCACGGCATCATTCGCTCGCCTTTCCAACCAGGGTTCTCATGTCCCGACTCGGGTCCGCACTGCTCTGCGTGCTGCTGCTGACCGCCGGCTGCACGATCGAGGATCACACCCCCACGGGTACCCGCCGCGACGAGGCGGCGGTGCGTGCCGTCGTGGCCACCTATTACCGAACGGTGGGCGACCGGAACTGGCGTGCGGGGCGATCGGTTTTCTGGGATAGCGCCGACGTGACGCTGAATCACCGCAGCGGCGACAGCGGGTGGATTTCGTTCGAAGGAGCCGACGAATATTTCGTGTACCTGGCGCGATCGGCTCCCGCCGGAAGCCAGTCGTATCGTCTGATCCGCACCGATTTTCATCAGCAGGGCGATCTCGCGGCGGTCTGGGTAACCGCCCGCATCAGCACTGAAGGCGACAGTATCGACCTGCCGGAGAGTGGCGAGGTCGACCACTTCGTGCTGCGCCGGTTCGGCAATGGATGGCGAATCATCTATCTGGCGTCAGAACCGGAATCGCCGGCGGTCCAGCCGTGACGACCGAACGCGCCCTGGGCCAGGGCACCGCGCTGCAACTGGTAGGCGCGGTTGCCCGCCTGCTTAACGCCGGTCTTCGGCCCGAGCGCACGCTCGCCTCGATCGCGGAAACGCTGCGGATCCACCTGCCCGCCGAACAGGTCAGCTTCTGGCTCCGTGAAGCGGGTGAGACCGCATTTCGTGCGGTAGAGGCGCCGGTGCGCACCGGTCCTCCACGGGAAGCTCCCTCACTTGACGTGCTGCCCGCCGCCGGCGAAAACACGGCGCGAGTGCCGCTTCGGTACCAGGGTGATCGCTTCGGAATGCTGGAAGCGACTCTCCTGCCGGACGCGATGGATGGCGAAGTGCTCGGCGTCATTGCCGAAGTGCTGGGACCGTTTCTTACCTCGCTGGAGATTTCCGAGGACCTGGCCCACGAGGTGGCGCTCCAGTCGCGCGAGATCGCCGAGCAGCGGCGGTTTACCAGTCTCATCATCGACAGCCTGCCGATCGGGCTTTACGTGGTAGACCGCGACTATCGAATCCAGGTCTGGAATCGCAAGCGCGAAACCGGGACCCAGGGCATTCGGCGCGACGATGCGGTGGGCCGCCCGATCTTTGAAGTGCTGACTCGCCAGCCGGCCGATCAGCTGCGAGCCGAATTTGATCGGGTCTTTACCACCGGCGAGCTGGAGCAGGCCGAACTGGAGGTGGCCAGCGGCGACGAGGTGCGGTTCTACCGGATCAGCCGCATCCCCATGCGGATGGGCCGCGCCGAGGTGACGCATGTCATCACCATCGGCGAAGACGTGACCGCCTGGCATGCGCTGCAGCACCGGATCACCCAGAACGAAAAGCTCGCGGCCATCGGCCAGCTGGCAGCCGGCGTCATGCACGAGATCAACAACCCGCTGGCCACCATCGGCGCCTGCGTGGCCGCCCTGGAGGGCCGGATGGGCGAGAGCGATTCCGCCGATTCGGCGGTCCGCGAGTATCTCGACATCATCGACAAGGAAGTTGAGCGCTGCACCGGCATCGTCGATGGATTGCTCGATTTCAGCCGGCCCAAGGGCAAGATCAAGCGCGCCGTGTCGCTCAACGCGCTGGTGGACGATGCGCTCTTTCTGCTGAAGCACCACGAGCGGTTCCCGCGGATGACACTGGTGCGCGAACTGGAGCCGGAGCTTCCGCCGGTGCTCGCCAGCCCGGAGCAGATGATCCAGGTCCTGATGGCGCTGCTCCTCAACGCGCTCGACGCGATGGAGCCGGGCGGCGAGCTCGGCGTTCGCACCGCTCGCCACCGCAGCCGGGAAGACGAAGTGGTGCTGGAAGTGAGTGATACCGGCGTGGGTGTGCCGCGGGCCGACCAGGCCAAGATCTTCGAACCATTCTTTACCACCAAGGAGCCGGGCCACGGAACCGGACTGGGGCTCTCGATCTGTTATGGCATCGTGCAGGAGCACGGCGGGCTGATCGAGCTGGAGAGTCAGGCGGGGCGGGGATCCACGTTCAGAGTCGTGCTGCCGGTAAGCCGGCCGAGCGCAACCGTCGAGGAGCAGGCGCAACCGTGAAGATTCTGGTAATCGAGGACGATCGCACCGTCGGTCAGTACGTCCAGCGCGGGCTGGAGGAAAACCAGTACCACGCCGATCTGGTGGGCGACGGGATGGAAGGGCTTCGTCTGGCGTCGGGCGGCCAATACGATCTGCTGGTGCTCGATCTCCGGCTGCCGGGAATGACCGGGCTCGAAGTGCTCCGCACCCTGCGCGATCGCGGCAACACGGTGCCGATTCTGGTGCTGACGGCGCAGGACGCGCTCGACTTCAAGGTCGAGGCGCTTCGTTCCGGGGCGGACGACTACGTCACCAAGCCGTTTGCGTTCGAGGAATTGCTGGCCCGCGTCGAAGCACTGGGCCGCCGGCCCAAGCAGATCGCCGAGCGAGTGCTGCGGGTGGGAGATCTCGAGATGAATCTGGCCAGCCACCAGGTGAGCCGCGCCGGCCGGCCGATCGAGCTCACTCCCAAGGAGTACGCCGTCCTCGAGTATCTGATGCGCCACGCCGGCCGGGTCATGTCGCGCACGCTGATCACCGAATACGCCTGGGACTATCACTTCGACCCCGGCACCAACATCGTGGATGTGGTGATCAACCGGATCCGCAAGAAGGTCGACTCGGGGCACGCCGAGAAGCTGGTGCACACGGTGCGAGGCGTGGGCTACGTCGTGAAGGCGTGAGATGAGCACCATCAGGCGCCGGCTCACCGTCTGGTATACCGTCGCTCTGGTGGCGACGCTGGTGACGTTCGCCGCCGCCGCAATCTGGCAGCTCGAAAAGCCCAGCATCCCTGAGCTGGATCAGCGCACCGAAATCGAGGCCCGGTTCGCGGTCAAGTGGCTGCAGGATTCGTATCGGGTGCTGGGGCCGCTGGTGAGCAACGTCCCCGGCGACCAGATGCCGGTGCTCAAT
>DASSTY010000052.1:0-6735 GCA_035707585.1 Gemmatimonadales bacterium | reverse complement strand
CGGGGTGATGAACATCGGCGCGATGGTGGTAACCAGCAGCAGGGAGATGATCCGCGGCTTGGTGAGGGTAACCAGGTCGCGCGCCAGCGATGGCTTGTGCACGCCGGCCGGAGCGGTGGGCGCCGCGGCAGCTTCGGCTGGCTCGGCTTCGGCCGGTTCGGGACTGCCGTCGCCGGCGCGGCTCGAGCGGAACTCCAGGATGACCAGCGACACCCAGACGGCGGTGCCGACCAGCAGATGGAGCACCCGGAGCGCCGGAGGCAGCAGATTCAGTATCATCGCCGCCGCCACGCCGATTTGCACCACCGTGAGCCCCAGAACCCACCACGCCGCCGTCCGTACCCGGGCCCATCCTTCGGTTTCTCCGCGGCGGGAAATCCGCGACACCAGGACGATGGTGAATCCCAGGAACAGGAACGCCAGCATCCGGTGGGTCCAGTGGAGCCCGGCGAGGTGGTTGGCCGGCGGCAGGAGCTGGCCGTTGCAGAGCGGGAAGCCGAGGCAGAGGAGACCGGCATTGAAATTGGCGGTCTGGGCGCCGAAGAGGATGACGAGAAAGCCGAGCCCGGCGGTGAGATGCACCAGCGGTCGCGCGGCGTGCCGGGGAGGCGTACGCTGCTGATCGGCCGGTTCGCCGGCCCGGAGCGCCGTCACCAGCAGCACCGCCAGGAGGATCATGGCGTTGGCGAGGTGGGTGATCACTACCCACGGCGGCAGCGTCAGCTTGACGGTAATGGCGCCGAGCAGCACCTGAATGATGAGGAGCACCAGCGCCAGGGTTGCCGGGACGACCAGCGACCGCTCGTGCCGGTGCCGCTTCCAGGCCACCGCGGCGACCGCGATGATTGCCACGCTGACCAGAGCGGCCACCCAGCGGTGGCTGATCTCGATGAGTGTCGGGAGATCGAGCGGGGGGAACCACTCGCCGTTGCAGTTGGGCCAGTGCTCGCCGCACCCCATCCCTGACCCGGTGATCCGCACTACGCCGCCGAGAACGATCAGACCGAATGCCAGCGCGGAGCCGGTCCAGGCCAGGCGCCGCAGAAGTCTCCGATCCGAGCCTGCTGCCGTCATTGCCTCTCACTTCAAGAAAGTGGTGGGAAAGAACGAATCATGAGCGGGCCTTGTCAAGCTGAAGTGCATCCTTAATCTTAGAGTTTCCGCGCTTCCGCACCGACCCTACCCGCAAAGGTTTGCCCATGACCACCCCTCGCGACGCCTGGGGCGAGCGCCTCCCCCGTCACCTCGGTTTCTGGACGTCGGTGGCGGTCCTGATCGGTTCGACCATCGGGAGCGGGATTTTCCGGGTTCCAGCGACTGTGGCGGCCAATCTTACCACCGCGGGGCCGGCCCTCCTGGTATGGGTGGTGGGAGGGCTGGTGGCGCTCTGCGGGGCCCTGACGCTGGCCGAACTGGCCGCGGCGCTGCCTCGGTCGGGGGGAGTATTTGCCTACATCCTGGAGGCGTTCGGGCCTCTTCCGGCATTCCTCTTTGGCTGGGCCGAGCTCGCGGTGATCCGTGCCTCGGCACTGGGGGCGATCGCCACCGTCTTCGCCGAGTATCTGGGGCATTTCGTACCGCTCAGCGCCATGGGAGTAAGGTATCTGGCGGCGGCTGCCATCGTGCTGGTCGGTGGCTTCAACTATGTGGGGGTGAATCTTGCCGCGGTCGTGATGAATCTCACCACGGTCGCCAAGTACGCCGCCCTCGCCGCCCTGGGCGTGCTGGCGTTCGTGGCGGGGCAGGGAAGCAGCGCCAACTTCAGCCCGGCGTGGTCGGGGGCGCTCAATCTGTCCACCCTCGCCACCGTGCTCGTCACCGTGTTGTGGGCCTACGATGGCTGGGCCGATCTGTCGTTCGTGGGCGGCGAGGTCAAGAACCCCACCCGGAATCTGCCGCTGGCGCTGGTGACCGGCACCGTCGCGATCGTGGCGGTGTATTTCGTGATCAATCTGGCCTACGTCTACCTGGTCCCGATTCCGGAGATGGCCCATTCCAAGCTGATCGCCGCCACCGCCGCCGAGCGGATTCCGCTGCTGGGCGCAGCCGGTGCGAGCATCATCTCCGCGGTGGTGATGGTCTCCTGCTTCGGGACGCTCAACGGTTCGATGCTGACCGGACCCAGGATTCTGTTCGCGATGTCCGATCGGGGACTGTTCATCCCCTCGATTGCCCGGGTGTCGCCCCGGTTTCAGACCCCATCCGTCGCCATCTGGCTCGCCACCGCGCTGGGCGTTGGCTACGTGCTCTTCAACAACTTCCAGCAGCTGGCCGACCGGTTCATCCTCGGCATCTGGCCGTTCTACGCACTCGCCGTTGCGGCGGTGTTCGTGTTCCGCCGGTCGCGTCCAGAGCTGGAGCGGCCCTACCGGACCTGGGGTTACCCGGTGGTGCCGATCCTCTTCCTGGTGGCGTCGGTCGGGATGGTGGTGAACGCGCTGATTACCGACCCGATCAACACCGGGTTGACCTTCCTGATCATCCTGGCCGGGGTCCCGGTTTACTACATCTGGCGGAACCGCCGCTCCCGCGACGCCCAGCCGGTGGCCGGCCCCGGCACTGCTTGACGCCGCACGCCCGGGAGGTATGTTTACGCGGGCTCTCCTACCCCCGGTGCGGTGCGCCGGCACGGGGAGCCGCTCCCGAACGCCCGCTGAACAGCCAGAACGAGGTGCCACTCCCGGCCCCGCGCCGCAGGTGGCGCCAGCGCCGATGCTGACGGCCGCGTTCGTCCGCTCCCATTTCAGGCGAGGACATTGGTATGCGAGCATGGCTACGTCAGGCAGGGTTCTTAGCCCTTCCGGCGGCGTTGCTGGCGTTTGGCGCCGGCACACTCCGGGCACAGGGTGTCACCACCGGCGCGATCGCCGGCACGGTGACGCGGGCGCAGGGCGGCGCGCCGATCGAGGCGGCCACCATCACCGTCATCAACGCCAGCACCGGGCAGCGGTATCAGGCCAATACCCGGGCTAACGGCCGGTACAACCTCGAGAACGTGGCCCCGGGCGGCCCCTATACCATCGAGGCCCGCGCCATCGGCTACGAGGCCACTCGGCTCAACGATGTCACCGTGAGTCTGGGCCAGCGCTTTGTGGCCGACTTTGCGCTCCGCGGTTCGGCGGTGCAGCTGGAAGAAGTGACCATCACATCATCGGCCAATCCCAATCTCGATCCCAATCGCACCGGTGCCTCGCAGACGATCGGCACCCATGCCATCGAGACCCTGCCGACCATCGGCCGCAACTTTACCGACTTCATTCAG
Organism: Gemmatimonadales bacterium; assembly: GCA_035707585.1. GTDB lineage: Bacteria > Gemmatimonadota > Gemmatimonadetes > Gemmatimonadales > GWC2-71-9 > DASSTY01. Next base: position 3,473 of record DASSTY010000052.1, on the reverse strand, counting down.
TCGGTGCCGCAGGTCTCGGGGACCAGCAACAGCCCCTCGATCGGCGGGCAGAATAACCGGTTCAACAACATCCAGATCGACGGCGGCGTCAATAACGACCTGTTCGGTCTGGGCAGCACCGGCGCCCCGGGCGGCCAGGTGGGAGCCCGCGCGATTTCACTGGAAGCGGTCAAGGAGTTCCAGGTCCTGATCGCGCCATTCGACGTGCGGCAGGGCGGATTCACCGGCGGTCTGGTGAATGCCATTACCAAGTCGGGCACCAACGAATTTCACGGCTCGGTGTTCGGATATCTGCAGAGTCAGGATCTGGTGGGTAAGGACACCGCCGGAGCTTCGGCCTCGGAATTCAACACCAAGCAGTACGGCTTCACCTTCAGCGGTCCGATCATTCGCGACAAGCTGCACTTCTTCGTGACCGCCGACCTCCAGAGCAGTTCCACGCCGTGGGGCGGCCAGCAGATCGGCACCGACGCGGCCGGCGGGGCCGACTCGGTCGGTATCGGCATCACCCAGGCCACCGCTGACCGGATCCAGAACATCGAGAAGACGCAGTACGGGTTCGATCCCGGGACCTGGACGGCCCCCGTGCTGGGCAGCCCGGACAACGACTTCTTTGCCAAGTTGAGCTGGCAGATCGGCACCAACAGCTCGCTGGAGCTGTCGAATACCTACGTCAAGGCCCACGCCGACAAGCTGACCCGCAACTCCACCTCGCAGAACGTGCGCGATGGCTATCAGCTTTCCAACAGCGGCTGGGTCCAGGCCAACAAGACCAACACCACCCGCGCCAAGTGGACCACGCTGTTCGGCAACGGGTTCAATAACGAAGCGATCGTTGGCTATTCGGCGATTCGCGATCATCGTGACTGGTCGAACAACGTTCCGCTCATCATGGTGGGTGGCGACCGGCCGGGCACCTGGGTCGGCACCGGCACCGACCGGTTTACCCCGAACAACCTGCTGAATCAGGATATCTTCGAGGTCACCGATAACCTGACCTTCGGCACCGGGGCGCACCGGATCACGCTCGGTACCCACAACGAGTTCTTCAAATTCACCAACAACTTCTTCCAGGCCTCGTACGGCGTCTGGACCTTCGCGAGCGCCGATTCGCTGGAAGCCGGGCTGCCCTTCCGGTACGAGATCGCCCTGCCGGGCCCGACCCGGCCGGAAGGCCCGCTGGCCAAGTTCAAGGTGCAGCAGTACGGCCTGTACGCCCAGGACGCGTGGACGCCCAACAGCCGGCTTACCCTCACCGCCGGTGTCCGGGCGGACGTGCCCACGATGGACAAGCCGCCTACGAACCCCGACCTGCTGGCGGAGCCGGGTCTCAATATCGACACCGGCAACTTCCCGAGCGGCAACATTCTCTGGTCGCCGCGGCTGGGCTTCAACTATGACGTGGACGGCAAGGGCACCACGCTCTTCCGTGGTGGCGTCGGCATCTTCAGCGGCCGGCCGCCCTACGTCTGGGTGAGCAACGCCTTCGCCAACACCGGTCTGGAGCAGGTTTCGCTGGTATGTAACGATGCCGAAGTCCCGACCTTCACGGTGGACGTGAACAATCAGCCGAGCACCTGTTCGGGTGGTGGTGCAGCGACTCCGTCCGCGGCGACGATCAACTACTTCGACTCGAACTTCAAGTTCCCCCAGGAGCTCAAGGTTGCCGCCGGCCTGGATCATCAGCTGCCATGGAACATGGTCGGGACGGTAGACTTCCTGTATTCCAAGGCGATCAATTCGATCTACATGCTGGATCAGAACCTGGTCCAGGGCGCCGACAACATCGAAGGCCGGGCAATGTACGGTACCATCAACCCGGCGACCGGCCGCTCCACGGCCGACAAGGTCACCAGCAACTTCCGCCAGGTGATTTTCCACACCAACAAGAGCAAGGACTACTCGACTGCGCTGAGCTTCCAGCTGCAGAAGCAGTTCACCGGCAACATCTGGTTCAGCGCCGGCTATACCTGGTCGCGCACCAAGGACCTGATGTCGCTCACCTCCAGCATCGCCAGCTCCAACCTGGGCTTCGCGCCGCTGCAGGGCACCCAGGCCGATCGTGAGCTGGGCATCTCGGCGTTCGATCAGCCGCACAAGATCACCATCAGCGGAACGGTCAACGCGCCGTTCAAGACCCAGCTGTCGCTGACCTACATCGGCATCTCGGGCCGGCCGTACACCTACATGGTGAACGGCGACGCCAACGCTGACGGGATTACCAGCAACGACATCGCGTTCATTCCGAGCGATGCCTCCGAGATCGAATTCAGCGGAACGCCGGAGCAGCAGGCCGACAAGTTCAATACGTTGCAGAACTACATGAATGTCGAGACCTGTCTGCAGGACAACGAGGGCCGGATAATGGAGCGGAACACCTGCCGGAACCCCTGGCAGAATCGCCTCAATGCCCGGGTAGGCAAGACGATTCCGCTGCCCTCCGGTCAGTCGCTCGAAATCACCGCGGATCTCTTCAACGTTCTCCGCATGATCGGCAGCGACTGGGGCCTGATCCGTCAGACCGCGGCTTTCGAGACGGTCAATCTGTTCCGCCTGGCCGGGTTCGATACCGCGACCGGTCGTCCGATCTACGACCTGTCGATCCCGCAGCGTAACCAGGTGCAGACCGAAGCATCCCGCTGGCAGATCCAGCTGGGCGCCAAGTACACCTTCTAAGCAGCACCGCATTACCAAAGCGAACGACCCCGGAATTCCGGGGTCGTTTCGCTTATCGATTCTCGTTTCCCGTTTCCCGTTACCCGTTTCCCGTTTCCCGTTTCCCCCCCGACAGGGCGCGCGCAGCGCGCCCCTACCTACGATCTCACCCTCGCCAGCAGCCACACGGCGATGGCCGCAAACACGATGTTGGGGATCCACGCCGCCAGCACCGGGTCGATCGCCCCGCCATTGCCCACCGCCCGCGCAATCTGCGCCAGCAGCAGGAACATCACCGTGGTGCCGAGGCTCACCGCCGTTCCGGTTGCACTGCTGGAGCGGGGCGTGGTGATCGAGAGGGGGGCTCCGAACAGCGCGATCACGATGCAGGCCGCCGGCAGCGCGATCTTGAGGGCCTGATCCACCCGCAGCTTGGCGACATCGTTGCCGCTTCGGCGCAGCGCATCGATGTAACGGCCCAGCTCTTCGTAGCGCATCTCCTCCGGCGCCTTCGGCTCTACCAGCAGCTCCGACGGGCTCTGGGTAATGGCCCGGAGCCGCATGGTCTTGAACCCGAACGCCGCCTGGTGCGATGCATCGCTGATGATCCGGCTGGTGCCGTTCCACAGCTTCCACTGATGAGTGCCGCTGTCGTACGTGGCGCTGTCGGCGGAGACGACCAGATCGGGGTACTCGGCGCTCTGGCCCTGCCGTTCGAAGACCACGCGGTTGAGCCGCTGGGCCGCGATATCGAGCGATTGAATGGTATAGACCCATCCGGCATCGCCGCGGTAGACAAAATTGAAGCGGGACGCGGC
>DASSTY010000051.1:0-4689 GCA_035707585.1 Gemmatimonadales bacterium | reverse complement strand
CTCCATCACGAGGAGACGTATCGTGCCCGATATTGAGATCCTGGCCCACCTGCAGAATGTCGCCCGCCAGCAGCGCGCCGCGCCCTTCCGCGCCGGCGGCCCAGTGGAGCACTGTGCCGCCGGCTGCGTTTACGTGCAGTGCGCGCTGGCCAATAGCGAAGGTTGGCTCGACATACTGCCGCGGGTCCAGACAGATCGGGCATTCCGAAGGCGTAACTGCCGATTCCGCGAACTGGGTACCGCAGGTGCGGCAGATGTAATGAGCCATGCCGGCAGACTCAGCTGCGGCCGTACAGCGCGCGCAAGGTGGACTGCGCCAGGATGTGGCCGTTCATCGCCTTCCGCATTGCGGCCGCGTCGGGTCGGTCGGGCAAGTCGAGTTCGGCGTCGAGGGCGTACACCGTGAACTGATAGCGGTGGGCCGGACCGGGCGGCGGGCAGGGTCCGGTGTAGCCGAGCTGGCCGCTCGTGTTCACACCCTGACGCGCGCCGTTCTCCAGACGGGCATCGGTTGGCACCGCGGCGGGCAGACCGGTGGTACCGGCCGGGATCCGGTAGATCACCCAATGGGTAAAGGTGCCGCGCGGCGCATCGGGGTCGTCGGCAATCAGCGCAAAACTGCGGGTGTTCGGCGGCGAATCTGCCCAGCTGAGCGGCGGCGACTGGTTGCTGCCGTCGCAGGTGAATCGCCGGGGAATGGTGTCGCCTTCGGCGAAGGCGGTGCTTCGGATCTGCATGGGACCTCCTGCATTGTGATCCAAGCTATAGCGGGAGCGGCCGGACGGGACAAGATTGCGAGACCGGCCTGGCCGGACCACCGATCATCTGCTCCATCACGAGGAGACGTATCGTGCCCGATATTGAGATCCTGGCCCCGGTCGCAGCCGACTGGGAGGCAATCCTCACCCCCGACGCCCTGAATTTTGTGGGACAACTGGCCCAGCGGTTCGAGGCCGAGCGGCTGCGGCTGCTGGCGCGCCGCCGCGAGGTTCAGGCCCGCCTCGATGCCGGTGAGCTGCCCGACTTCCTTCCCGAAACGGCCGACCTGCGGGCCGATCGGAGCTGGCACGGCCCGTCGATCCCGCCTGATCTGACCGATCGCCGGGTCGAGATCACCGGTCCGGTCGACCGAAAGATGATCATCAACGCGCTCAATTCGGGCGCCAACGTCTTCATGGCCGATTTCGAAGACGCCAACAGCCCCACCTGGGAGAACGTCGTCCAGGGCCAGTTGAATCTGCGCGACGCGGTGAACCGCACGATCGAGTTCACCAATGAAAAGGGAAAGACCTATCGGCTCAATCAGGAGACCGCCACCCTGATGGTGCGGCCTCGCGGGTGGCATCTCGATGAACAGCATGTGCTGGTCGACGGCCGTCCGGTGTCGGGGAGTCTCTTTGACTTCGGGCTGTATTTCTTCCACAACGCTCGCGTACTGCTGGACCGGGGAACCGGACCGTATTTCTACCTCCCGAAGATGGAGAGCCATCTGGAGGCGCGGCTCTGGAACGAGGTCTTCCGGTTTGCCCAGGAGACGCTGGGCCTCCCGGTTGGAACAATTCGCGCCACCGTTCTGATCGAAACCATCCTGGCCACCTTCGAAGCTGAAGAGATCATCTACGAGCTGCGGGAGCACAGTGCGGGGCTCAACTGCGGACGGTGGGATTACATCTTCAGCGTGATCAAGAAGTTCCGCGCCCGGCCGGAGTTTCTCTTTCCCGACCGCGGCCTGGTGACCATGACGCGTCACTTTCTCAAGACTTATACCGAGTACGTGATCAAGGTCTGTCACCGCCGCGGCGTTCATGCGATGGGCGGAATGTCGGCGTTCATCCCGGTGAAGGGCGATCCTGCCGCCAATGAGCGGGCGCTGGCGCAGGTTGCGGCAGACAAGGAACGCGAGGCGAGCGCCGGACACGACGGCACCTGGGTAGCGCATCCGGCGCTGGTGCCGGTGGCGCGGGAAGTGTTCGACCGCCTGATGCCCACTCCCAACCAGATTTCGCGACAGCGCGATGATGTGCAGGTGTCCGCCGCCGACCTGCTGCAGGTTCCCGAGGGGCCGATTACCGAAGCGGGAATGCGGCAGAACATCACCGTGGGCATCCGCTATCTCGCCGCCTGGCTGGGAGGCCAGGGCGCCGTGCCGATTTTCAATCTGATGGAAGATGCCGCAACCTGTGAAATTTCCCGCAGCCAACTGTGGCAGTGGATCCACCACGGCGGCAAACTCGACGACGGCCGCGCCGTTACAGCCGAGCTGTATCGGTCGATGCAGGCGGAGGAACTGGCGGCGCTGCGCGATGAAGTGGGAGAAGCGGCTTGGGACGGCGGTCACTACCGCGCCGCCGCACAGCTGCTCGATTCCATGATCGTGAATCCGGCATTCACTGAATTTATGACGATCCCGGCCTACCAGGCACTCCTGGCGGAGGAGCGAGCCGGATCGCCTGTGAGATGAATCACCGCATCAGCAGGGGCACAGCGCACCTTGTACTGAGCCGAAAAGGAGCGCCGTAAATGGGGAAGATCTCGTTTCTGGCCGGGGTCGGTCTCGGAGCCGGTCTGGTCTACTATCTCGACCCGGAGTTGGGCGAGCAGCGCCGGCTGCGCATGCGGCACCGGCTGGCCCGGTGGAGCAACCCCGACGCGGTTCCGGAGGTCGCGGTGGCGCCCGCGTTGCCGGCCCGGCGGCAGGACGACCTTCCGGCGTTTCGGTTTGACGAAGAACGGGAAGAGGGAATCCCGGTCGGCGGAATCGTGATGGGGCTGGCCGGCGGGGTGCTGGCGGTCTACGGTCTCATCAAGCGGGGCCGCTTCGGCAAGATGATTCGGCGGGTCGGTATCGGAATGCTGACGAAGGGCGTCAGCGAAATGGATGTACCGGGCATGACCGGATTCCGCGAGCGGCGCCGCGCGGTGGATCTCCAGAAATCCTTCCAGATCGATGCCCCGGTGGATCGGGTCTTTCGTTTCTGGCGGGACTATCAGCACTTCCCGCTCTTCCTCTCCGAAGTCGAAGAGGTCACCGATCTCGGCGGAGGACGCTCGCACTGGGTGGTGCGGGGACCGCATGGCGAGCCGCTGGACTGGGATGCGCATATCGTGGCGCTGGAACCCAATCAGCTGATTGCCTGGCGGAGCGAGCCCGATGCGCCGATTCCCAATCGTGGTGAAGTCCACTTCACCCCGGTCGGGAGCGGTACCCGGGTGGATCTGAGAATCTGCTACGCGCCGCGCACCGATCGAGCGGGAGACGCGGTTGCAGCACTGCTGGGCCCCGATCCGCGGGCCCGAATGAGTCAGGATCTTGAGCGGGTGCGAGCCATGATCGAACAATCCCGGGGAACAGCCGGATCGATCGCGTCCACCCGGGAGGCGAAGGACGATGGCGAAGAATAGAGGAAAAGAGTACGCCACCATGTCGGAAGATGAACGCGACGCGCTGGCCGGCGAGCCGGCGCCGCCCGACGGTGAGCGGGGTGAAGTGGATATTCCAGCCGACGGTCCGCGCGAAGCCGACCGGATGGGGCGCCACTACGGCAACATCGAACAGGAGTACGCCGATCCCGACAATCGCGACGGACAGGCCGCCGAGCTCGATATGGCGGAGCATGAGCGCCGCGTCGCCCAGCAGGAGGCGCAGGAGCGGCGAGAGGGGTTCAATCCCCACAACCCGTCCGACCCGAGCCAGGCGCCGACCGGCGAGCTCGATGGATTCCGAGTGGCGATGCTGGCCACCGACGGCTTCGAGGAAAGCGAACTGACCGAACCCCGGCGAGCTCTGCTGGAAGCCGGCGCCGAGGTCGACGTGGTTGCGCCGAAGGAAGGGTCGATTCAGGGATTCCAGCACCATGACAAGAGCATCACGGTCGAGGTAGACCGGACGCTCGACCAGGCCAGGCCGGCGGAGTACGACGCGGTGATGCTGCCGGGCGGTGCGCTCAACGCGGACGCGATGCGCGTGGTGCCGGGAGTGAAGCGGTTTCTCCGGGCAATGCAGGAAGAGAACAAGCCGTTCGCGGTGATCTGCCACGCACCGTGGGAGCTGATTTCGGCCGGGCTGGTTGAGGGCCGGCGGCTCACCGGGTATCACACGATTCAGGACGACATCAAGAACGCCGGCGGCGATTGGCAGGATCAAGAGACGGTAGTGGATCGCAACTGGGTCACCAGCCGGCAGCCCAGCGACATACCGGCGTTCAACCGGGAGATGATCAACCTGTTCGCGGCGCGCGCGGCCGCGACGCGCCGCTGACCGAGGGTGAGCGATGGCCGATGCATTCGAGGGAGTTGCGGCACCGGACCGGTGGGGCGGCGGGTACGCGGCCAACCTGGGCAGCAGAGAGCGGATCGCTTCCGCGGTGGCGGGCGCAGCCATGCTGGGCACAGCGCTGAGCCGGAAGAGTGCCTGGCGGTGGGTGCTGATTCCCACCGCAGCCGGTCTGTTCTGGCGCGCGGCAACGGGTCGCTGTCCCGTTAAGGCAGCGTTTCAGCGCGGCGGGCTCCGTCCGTCGGGCGGACACACCAGTCCGGTCTCGAGCGTGGCGCGTGGTGAAGGCGTCAAGGTGGAACGCCGGATCACGGTCGATCGCCCCGCGGCGGAGCTCTATCGTTACTGGCACAACCTCGAGAATCTGCCGCAGTTCATGAAGCACCTGGAGTCGGTCACGGTGCTCGACGACCAGC
>DASSTY010000050.1:0-4052 GCA_035707585.1 Gemmatimonadales bacterium | reverse complement strand
CGCCGCGCGATCCGGTGCTCCTTACCATGCTCCTTACCGACAACCCGGCGCTCACGCTGCAGCGGCTCCGTGCGTCGAGTGCGGAAGTGAATCGTGCGGAGGCGGCGGTTCGGGCGCAGCCAGAGCCGCCCGGCTCCGATTCGGCGGCGGTTCGTCATTGGCTGGCAGCGGTGGGGGGCGCGGCTGACGATCTGCTGCATCTCTGGCGGCTTCGCACCGGGGCTGCGGCGCCGTGGGCCGCCGAAGTCGAGGCGATTCGCCGGCGCGGCGACCCGCTCGATCGCGGCGCGCTGGCCGTTACCGGCAACGACCTGCTGCAGAGCGGAGTCCCGCCAGGCCCCGAACTCGGACGAATCCTGGATCGCCTGCTCGATCGGGTGCTGGATGAGCCGGCGCTCAACAACCGTGACGCGCTGCTCGAACTGGCCCGCTCGCTCGCCGGAGGCAGCCAGTGACGCCGCTGGTTTTCGCCCTGATTGCGGCAGCGGCCAACCTGGTCGGTGCGGTGGCGCTGGTGCGGCACCTGCACGGCAGTCTGAGACTGATCGATGTCTGCGTTGCATTCGGCGCCGGGTTCATGCTTTCGGTGGCCGTGCTCGGCGTCATGCCCGAAGTATTCGCGGCGGGGCACCTGGCCGGGATTTATATCCTGGCCGGGTATCTGGCCGTCCACTTTGCCCAGCACGTACTGACGCCCCATTTCCATTTTGGCGAAGAGACCCACGACGTCAGCGCGCACGCCGGATTTTCGGCGCTGCTCGGTCTCTCGCTGCACACGTTTTTTGATGGCGTTGCGATCGCGAGCGGTTTTCTGGTTTCCAGCCGCCTTGGCCTGCTGCTCTTCGTCGCGGTGTTTCTACACAAGCTTCCGGAAGGCGTCACCATGGCCAGCGTGATGCTGGCCGGCGGACAGAGTCGCGCTCGGGCTCTCGGCGCGGCGGCGCTGCTGGGGGGTGCCACCATTCTGGGAGTGCTCCTGACCGAAGCACTGGCGCCGCTGGCCCAGGACGGGTTGGCTGTCTCCGCCGGTGTGACGATCTACGTAGCGGCCTCGGAACTGGTCCCGCATTTTCAGGGGCGACGTGGATGGCTGCCGCCGCTGGCGTTCTTCGGCGGGGTGGCAGTCTACTGGCTGACCGGAGTGCTTCTGAGCGGGGGCCTGGGCTGATCGATGGTGCGGCATAGCGGATCGGACGATCCGTCACTCTTCCTGGCCGATGGATCGGCGCAGCCGTTGGCGGCGCGGATGCGCCCGGTCACGCTCGACGAATTTGTTGGTCAGCAGCAGCTGCTCGCGCCGGGCCGCCCGCTGCGCGAAGCGATTTTGCGGGGGACCGTCGGCTCGGTGATTTTCTGGGGTCCGCCCGGAACCGGCAAGACCACGCTGGCGCATCTGATCGCCGCGGCGGGAAATCGGGTGTTCGTCCCGTTCAGCGCCGTGTCGGAAGGGGTGCCGCGCATCCGCGAAATCGTGAATCAGGCCCGCGAGCGGCTGGCCGCCGGCGACCGCGGCACCATTCTTTTCGTGGATGAAATTCACCGGCTCAACAAGGCCCAGCAGGACAGTCTGCTGCCGCCGGTGGAGGATGGCACGGTTACGCTGATCGGCGCTACCACCGAAAATCCCAGCTTCGAAGTAAACGGCGCACTTCTCTCGCGCACCCGGGTGTTCGTTCTTGAGCCGCTCGCGGCGGCCGATCTCCGCATCCTGCTGGATCGTGCGCTGGCCGATCGCGATCGGGGCCTGGGCGCCATGGAATTGCAGGCCGAGCCCCCGGTGCTCGACCTCCTGGCCGAAGAGGCCGATGGCGACGCCCGCCGGGCGCTGACCGTACTCGAAGCCGCCGCCGATTACGTCGGCCTCAGAGGAGAAATCACTCCCGAGGTTCTGCGCGAGGCAATGCAGCGTCGCTTCGCCCGCTACGACAAGACCGGCGAAGAGCATTTCAATCTGCTTTCGGCCTACCACAAATCGCTGCGGGGGAGCGATCCGCAGGCCGCGCTCTACTGGATGGCGCGGATGATCGAAGGCGGCGAAGATCCGATGACGCTGTTCCGCCGGGCCATCGCGATGGCGGCCGAAGACATCGGAGTATCCGATCCCGCAGCCCTGCAGCTCGCGGTCGCCGCTCGCGACGCTTTCCACATGCTGGGCGCTCCCGAGGGTTACCTGCCGCTCGCGGAGATGACGATCTATCTGGCCACCGCACCCAAGTCGAACAGCGTGAAGCGCGCGCTCGATGCCGCACTGGAGGCGGCGCGCGAAACGCCGGCGGCCGCCCTGCCGCTGCACATCCGCAACGCACCGACGGCACTGATGAAAGAGCTGGGGTATCACAAAGGCTATCGCTACGCTCACGACTCGCCCGATGCCTACCTGGCGCAGGAGTACCTTCCGGAGGAGGTACGCGGGCGTGAATTCTACCAGCCGGGCGGCTTCGGCTATGAAAAGCGGATCGCCGAGCGGCTGGCCTGGTGGGCCGAGCGCCGGGCCAGGGAAGGGAATGACGAAGCGTGATCGGCGGCACCGCGGCCCCGAGTATATTGAGTCATACCACACGGGGGGCGGGCGGTGAGCGTTGCGGCTGCGGGTCGGATCGGAAGCATCGGCGTTGTGCTCGCCTGTCTGGGCGGCTGCGCTACTCTGCCGGCCGGATTTCAGGAGCCCGACATCCAGCTCCGACAGGTGGTAGTACGCGGCGTCGGTCTCGAGGGCGGCAACCTCGACCTGATAGTTCAGGTCTACAACCCCAACAATTTTTCACTCAGGGGCACCCGGATCGACGCGGGATTTGACGTGCAGGGGAGTCATGTGGGCGACATCACCTACCAAAGTGACTTCCAGGTGCAGCAGGGCGATACCGCGATGATCACCCTGCCGGTCACCTTTCAATGGTCGGGCGTGGGCGGCGCGCTTCGCTCGGCACTGAGTTATGGCGACCTGCCCTACAAACTGAGCGGGCGGGCCACGCTGCAGCTTCCCGGCGGCCGGGAGGTCGGCGTTCCATTCCAGCGGGAAGGTCGGGTCCCGCTGACCCGAGCGGTCGGGGTTCCGTTGCAGGCCGTGCCACCTTCATGAAGGGACGGATCGGACTATCCGTGACATGATCACCGTGCGCGACCCCGTCGAGCGGGCCCTCTTGGTGGCCGCGCCCGAGAAGGGATCGCCTGACGCACGGCACATCGACGAACACCTCGAAGAGCTGACTCGGCTGGTGGATACCGCCGGCGCGGAGGTGATCGGCCAGGTTTCCCAGCAGCTCGCGGCACGCAACCCCTCCACGCTGATCGGCGAAGGGAAGGTCGAGGAGGTGAGACAGCTGGTCGTCTCCTCCGGTGCCACGCTGGTCATCTTTGACGAAGAACTCACCCCGGTGCAGGGCGCCAACCTGGAGCGCGAGCTGCAGGTCCGGGTGATGGACCGCGCCGAAGTCATTCTCGACATCTTTTCGACCCGGGCGCGGAGCCACGAAGCCAAGCTGCAGGTGGAGCTGGCCCAGCTCGAATACCTATTGCCGCGCCTTACCCGGATGTGGACGCACCTTTCGCGTATCCGCGGCGGTATCGGTCTCCGTGGTCCCGGCGAAACTCAGCTCGAGACCGACCGGCGAATCATTCGGCGGAAGATCCAGTCGCTCAAGGCCAAGCTCAAAGCGGTTGAACGTCACCGCGAAAACGTCCGGGCGGGGCGGGCGCCGCTCCTGACGGCGGCACTGGTGGGGTACACCAACGCCGGCAAATCCAGCATTCTGCGCGCGCTCTCGGGCGAGCATCAGATCCTGGTGGAAGACCGGCTCTTTGCCACGCTCGATACCCTGACCCGCGAGATCGAACTGGGAGAGGGATATCGCGCCCGCGTCAGCGACACCGTCGGCTTCATTCGGAAGCTGCCGCACCATCTGGTGGCCAGCTTCCGCGCTACGCTGGAAGAGGCCCGCGAAGGCGACGTCCTGCTGCACATCGTGGACGCCAGCCATCCCGAATGGGAAGAGCAGATGGAGGTGGTAGACCGGGTTCTGGCCGAACTTGGCCTGGCCGACCGGCCGATGATT
>DASSTY010000049.1:0-3440 GCA_035707585.1 Gemmatimonadales bacterium | reverse complement strand
CCGCCGCATGGCGGTGTGCCCCGGCGTGATCGGTGAGACGGTGATTCTGGCGGGCGAACGGAGTCTCCCGCTCAATGAGCTGGTCGCCTCGCTGGCCGATCTGCTGGGAGCCCGGCGGCCGCGACTCCGGCTGCCGGCATGGCCGGTTCAAGCGGCGGGGTCGCTCTGCGAGCGGATCTGTGTGCCCTTCGGGATCACGCCACCGATCTACCGCCGGCGGGTCGACTTCTTCACCAAGAGCCGCTCGTTCCGGATCGACAAGGCACGACGGCTGCTCGGATATGCGCCGCAAGTCGACCTGCCAACCGGACTGCGCCGCACGGCGGAGTGGTACCGCGCCCAAGGGCTACTCAACTGAGATGGACAACGGCGCCGGAGGCCCGCGGCGCGGGCGAATTCTCTTCATATCGGCCTACGACATCGCCCGACCATCCACCGGAACTGCTCGCCGAGGCCAGGAACTGCTGGCCGGACTGGCACCGCGGCATGAGATCCATCTGGTGTATCTCGATGGGATGAAATCTCCGGGGCAGCACCGGGTGCGGCCGCGGCTGCCCGACGCGCTGGCCAGCGTCGATGCGGTACCGTACACCAAAGTGGGATATTTCCTGTTCAGCCAGCGGATGCATCAGCTCGCCTGCGCCGTGATTGAACAGCACAACTGCGAACTGGTCGTAGCCGACTTCGAAAACGCCGGTATGTATGGCGTTCTGCTGGCGCGGCGGTATCGGCTGCCGCTGCTCTACAATTCGCATGATATCGAGTATCGGCGGTATCTGTCGCTGGCGCGGCGAGACTGGCGGCGAGCGGTGCTGATGCCTTACATCTACGCAGTGGAGCGGCTTACCGCGGCAAGATCGGACCGGGTCATCGCGATCAGCCCGGACGATGCATCGGTATTCCAGCGGTGGACCGTTCCCTCGCGGGTTGCGGTGGTGCCGGGCAGCTTCGATGCCGAACAGTACCACCCCTTCTACCCGCCGCCACCGCCCGATGCGCCGCCCACGGTGCTGTTCGTTGGCAACATGAACTATCCGCCCAATGAGGAGGCGGCTCGGCTGCTGCAGGAGAAGGTGATACCGGCGGTTCATTCCCGGCGGCCCGAGGTCCGGTTCCAGTTCGTGGGGACCTATCCGGCCGGACTCAACCTGAAACTGCCGGGCACGGAATTCACCGGCTACGTGGAAGATCTGGTGCCGCCGCTCCGGGCGGCGCATGTTGTGGCGGCGCCACTCCTGCGTGGCGGCGGAATGCGGATCAAGACGCTCGAGGCGCTCGCCTGTGGCAAGCCGATAGTCGCTACGCCGCTGGGGCTTCAGGGGATCAACCGCCAGCACCACTCCGCCGTGGTGGTTACCGAAGCCGATGGCCTGGCCGATGCATTGCTTACGGTGCTGGCGAGCGAAAAACCGGTGAACCCGGAGCATTTCGCGGAGTTGAAGGCCACCTACGGCACGGAGGCCGTCGTGGACCAATTCGACCAGGTACTGCGGGCGCTGCTGCCAAGGGAGCAGGCGGCATGACCACCGCACGGCGTCCCCGGGTGGCCTATCTGCGCGGCTATTTCCTGGGCCGCTCAGAAACCGACTACGTGGCGCACGCCGCCCCGGAATTCGACATCACGGCCTTTACCAGTCAATTCGGGCGATTCGACCTCACCGGCTCGCCCCTGCCGATCGAGCGGCTCAAGGCGCTGGAAGATCTCTATCAGTATCTGCCGCGATCGCTGGTACGCTACCCGCAATTCCTCCTGGGCAAGCTGATTGGCTTCGACGGAGTGTTTTTCGGTCTGCGCAAGGCGCTGGCGGGATACGACATCGTCAACACGGCCGAATCGCTTTTCTTTTTTTAGTATCAGGCCGCCCGGCTCAAGCGGGCGCTGGGCTATCGCCTGGTGGTGCTTCAGCACGAAGTCTTCCCGGGAGCGCGCGACTATTCGCCGCTGGTGCGCCACATGCGCAAGGTGGTGCACGAGGAAGCCGATCTGTTCCTGGCGCGCACCGAACGCGCTCGCGACGCGCTGGTGCTGGAAGGGGTCGATGCTGAACGAATCCGGGTGATTCCTCATGGAGTGGACCCGGTAATGTTCCGGCCACGGCCGCCCGATGCGGGGTACCGGGTCCGGCTGGGCGCGCCGGGCCGGCAGCCGCTGGTGCTGTTCGTGGGTCGGCTCACCTGGGAAAAAGGGGTGTTGACGCTGGTCCATGCAATTCGGCTTCTGCTGGACGATCCCCTGATGCAGAACCGCGACGTGCGCTTCGCTCTGGTAGGGCGCGGCAGCGAAAAGCGCCGGTTGGAACGGCTGATCGACCGGCTGGGGCTCCGGCGTCAGGTTCGGCTGGTGAGCGGGGTCGCGTTCCAGGAGATGCCCGATCTCTTGAGCGCGGCCGATCTTTTCGTGCTGCCGAGCATCGCGTCAAGGCGGGTGTCGGAGCAGTTCGGCCACGTGCTGCTCCAGAGCATGGCGTGCGGGCGGCCGGTGGTCTGCACCGATTGCGGGCCGATGCTGGAGGTGGTGGGAGACGCCGCCATCACCGTCCCACAGAACGACGCACATTCCCTGGCGGAAGCACTCCGGCGCGTTCTGCTCGACGACAGCCTTCGCAGGGAACTGGTGACGCGCGGGCATGAACGAATCCGGCAACGGTTCACCGCGGAGCAGGTCGGCGGCCAGCTGCGCCAGCTTTACCGCGAAGTTCTGGGAATGGCGGCACCGGGCGCCGCACCGACCCTGGAGCGGCGGCTTCCGCAACCCGCCGGCTGACGATGCGGGTGGCGCTGTTCAGTTGGGCCGCTCCGACCTATGCCGGCGGAGTGGAGCGGTTCACCTCGCTGCTGGCCCGGGGGCTGACCGATCGGGGCCACCGCGTCCTGCTCTATAACGTTTCAAAGCTGGCCGATGGCGGGCGGCGGATAGGGGCGCTCCGGCCGCTGGGTGTCGATTTCCCAGCGGTCGGATGGCAACTGGCTCGCCAGTTCCGGCGCGACGGATCTCCGGCCGACGTGGTGGTGGGCGACGCGGCACTGCTCTGGGCATTGCGGTTTGAGCCTGCGGTAGCCGTGCTCCATGGCAACGGCGCCGGCCACGCAGCGGCGATCGGGGGGCGACGCGGGTGGCACCTGTACGCCCAGTATCGCTGGCTGATCAATTCGATGGCCCGGCGCGGTGCCGCCCACCGGCAAGTGGTGGCGGTGTCGGAATTCTGCGCCCGAGCCGCAGCACGTTACACCGGGGTGCCCGCCGCCCGGGTAATCGACAACGCGATCGACACCGAGCATTTCCACCCCGCGGGCGAATCCGGGAGCGACCGCGCCCAGCTCCGGGCGTCGTTCGGACTTCCCGAGTGCGACTTCCTGGCGCTCTTCGTGGGCCGGCCAACCTACTCCAAGGGAATCGACCTGGTGAGCGCAGTCGCCGCGCGGCTCGCGCCCGGCGCCGG
>DASSTY010000048.1:0-6302 GCA_035707585.1 Gemmatimonadales bacterium | reverse complement strand
GCAGGCGCGGCTCCGACCAACGGCGCGCACCCGCGCAGCGGCAGCGCCGTTCCGACCGGCGACGCGGCCCGCGCAGCGGCCGCGGAGCTCCGACTGCCGCCCTTCGGGCGGCAAAAAGGTGGGTGGAACGGGCGCTTAACGCCCGTTCCCTGCGAGAAGAAGAAGAAGAGGGGGGATTTGAGAAGGGAAACCACAGCGAAAGTGGTTCCGGAAGCAGCTCATCCGGCCGTAGAGATTAGGGCTCCAGGCGTATTCGGATGTCTCGCGGGTCGCTGACCTCGGGTACCACATTCACTGAGCGCAAAATACCGTCCCCGAAAACCGCCGCTGTGCGGTATGTCACAATGCCGCTGACCGCACGCGGTCGATTTCCTCCTCGATCGCGCCGAGCAGCCCCTCCAGCTCCTCCACCTGGTGGTCTCCCATGTGGCCGATCCGCAGCACCGATCCGGCCAGCTCTCCGATCCCCGCCGCAGCGACCCACCCTCGGCCCGCCAGTCCGGTCACCACCTCGCGCGCATCGATGCCCGGAGGGAGGCGGATCGCCGAAACGGTCCACGAGCGCCGGCCTTCGGACGCCAGAAGAGCAAGCTCCGGCCGGCCAACCAGCCACTGCTCTACCACCAGCGCCATCTCCCGATGCCGCTGCCAGCGGGCCTCCATCCCCTCCGCGTCGATGTCTCTCAGCTGGCGGGCGAGCGCGTAGATCTGCGGAATCGCCGGCGTGTGGGTTGGCTGGCCGGCGATGGCGGCCTCCGCCAGCCGCACCGGATCGAGGTACCAGCCGCGATCCTCCACCTGCCGGGCCCGATCCAGAAATCGCGGGCTGGCCGCCGCCAGTGCCAGCCCCGGGGGCAGCGCCAGCGCCTTCTGTGACGCGGTGAAAACGAAATCGAGCCCCCAGGCGTCGGTCTCGATCGGTACGCCGCCGAGCGAGCTCACCGCATCCACCAGCAGAACCAGATCAGGCCGCCGTTCCACCACGCGGGCCAGCTCCTCGAGCGGCGCCAGCGCCCCGGTGGAACTCTCGGAGTGGACCAGCGCCACCGCGTCCACCGGCGGGCTGTCGAGAAAGCGCGCCAGATGATCGGCTTCGACGGTATGGCCCGGCGGCACCATCAGCCGGACCACTTCCTTGTCGCACGCTTCGGCGATGTCGGCGAACCGCTCTCCGAAGGTGCCGCCGATCGCTACCAGCACCCGGCGTCGCACCCCGCCGCGAATGGCCGCCTCCATGAGACCGGTGCCGGAACAGGTGGCCAGCATGACCGGCTGTTCGGTCCGGAAGATTCGGCGCAGCGACGGTTGCATCTGGCGAAAGATCTCCGCCATCGCGGGACCGCGATGCGGAATGATCGGCTGCTGCATTGCCTGCATGATTTCGGGGCGAACCGCGGTGGGGCCGGGGAGAAAAAATCGGCCGAACGGCACCGGCGACGGCAGGGTCACGCGCGAGAGGAGCCCGCGGCGAGGTAGGGAGAGAGCAGGCGCCGCTCCAGAATGTCGGCCGCTTCGATGAGCCGCACCCCCCGCTCGGCCCAGGCGGTGAGCAGCCCCGGCACCGCATCGGAGTGGATCGCCTTCGCGGCATCGGTGACGAAGAACAGCTCCGCCTCCGGCCAGTGGGTCAGCAGCCCTTCGATGGCGTACTTGTCGCACACGTCGAGCGCCACTCCGTACAGCACGATCACTTCGGGAGCGAGTGAAGCCAGGAGCGTCTGCACATTTTCGTTGGTGAACACGTCGAACCAGTGCTTGTGCAGCAGAAAATCACCCTGGTGCGACTCGATCTTCCTGCCAAGCGCCGCCGGATCCTGCCGCTCCGGCTCGATCACCATCGGATCGTGCAGCGCCGTTTCGGCGATCTTGGTCTGACCCACCGTGCCGCGCATGCAGTGCGGCGGAAAGGTTTCCCGGAAGTCGGGCGAGTCGCTCAGCTCCCGGTGACCCGGCACATGGTCGTCGGCGCTGGCCACGATCGGAATCCCGTGATCGTGCGCAAAATCGGTGAGCTTGCGCAGCGTCGGCGTGATCGCTTCGCTCTCGGGCACATACAGCAGCCCGTCGGCTTTCATGAAATCGTGCTGGGTATCGACGTCCCAGAAGATGATGCGGGGCATTATAGTCGTGGGTCGTGGGTCGTGGGTCGTGGGTCGTGAGTCGTGGGGTCTCGGTCGTCGGTCGTGGGTCGCGGGAGAGACTACCCATGACCCACGACTCATGACTCACGACTAATCTACCCGCTCCAATCTCGGATTGGGCCGATACTCCCGCCCTACCTTGGCGCAGGGCTGGCCGTCGCGGAGGACGACGTCGGCGGTGAAGTCGAAGCGGCCCTGGAAAAGGGAGGAGCCGACGCCGTAGGCATCGACCGGCACTCCCTGCTGTTCAAAATCGCGGATCTTATCGACCGTAAACCCTCCGGAGACGACGATCTTGACCCGCTGATGCCCGCGGGCATCGAGCGCCCGGCGAACGTTCCACACCAGCTGCGGAGTCACCCCGGTGGGTTTGAAGCGCCCCATCTGGGGAATCACCGAACGATCCACCAGCATCTCGCTGGTGTCGAGCCGGACACCGTACAGACGGTCTCCGAGTGCGTCAGCCACCTCGATCGAGGTACGAACGCAGTCGTTCTCGAAATCTACCAGAGTGATCAGTTTGACGTCGGGGCCGATATACTCGGCGAACTTGCGGGTAGCCAGGACGGTGTCGCCGTTGTAGGCGGCGATCAAGGCATGCGGGACGGTGCCGCTCCCTTCACTGCCCCACCAGGAGGCCTGCGCATCGGTCGACACGCCGATGGCGCCGGCGATGTGCGCCGCGTAGCCGTCTCCCGTCTGCACCATCCAGTGTTCGTGCCGGGCCGGGAAAAACATGACTTCCTTGGGCGCCGCGGCTTCGACCACCCGGCGGGTGTTGGTGCCGACCCGGGTGCGGCGTGCGATCACGCCCAGATAGAGCGTCTCGAGATGGGCAAAGACCTCGTAGGGCCCTTCGATCAGCATCACCGTTTCCCACGGCTCCACTTCGTCGCCATCATACAGGGCCCACACCCTGAGCTTGCTCCAGTCGAGCGAGCAGAGCTTGAGGATGGCGATGGCTTCGTCGATGCCGCCCAGGAAGGCATGTTCCTTCCCAAACACCTGCATCGTAAGGCGAGGACTGTGTCCGTCGGCCAGCAGAATTTCCTGGGCCCGGACAAAATATTTGTCGGAGTAATAGCCTGCCCGCATCTTCTCTACCGGCAGGTGGAAGATCTCGGGGTCGAGCCGAGGGCGTCGAGGCATGGGACGGAAGCTTAGCTCGTCGGTTGATGGCCAGCAAGTTGACAGCCCGGACGAGGTCGCCTAAATCCCCACGAGCAGGACGGTTACCCTCAATCGCAGGAGGTCCGCCGTGCCCCAGCCGTTCTCCCGCCGTGCGTTCCTCGGCGCCGCCGCCGGTGCCGCCGCAACCGCCGCGCTCCCTTCGCTCGCCTCCGCTGAGCGACCCCGTGCGCCCGCCGTCATTCTCCGCGGCGCCGTGCAGCCGGCGGCGGTCAGCTCCGGCAACGGACTCCGCGCGGTGGCCAAGGCGGTGGAGCTCGTCACCCAGGGAAGCGACACACTGGATGCGGCGGTCGAGGGGGTGAAGATCCAGGAACTCGACCCGACCGATCACTCGGTCGGTTACGGCGGGCTCCCCAACGAGGAGGGGGTGGTCCAGCTCGACGCCTCCTGTGTCCACGGCCCCACCCGGCGAGCCGGCGCGGTGGGCGCACTCGAGGGAATCAAGACGGCGAGCGAAGTGGCCAAGCTGGTCCTGAAATACACCGATCACATCATGCTGGTGGGCGAGGGTGCCAAGCGGTTTGCGCTCTCCTATGGCTTCAAGGAGGAAGACCTGCTGACTCCCGAAGCGCGCCAGCTCTGGCTCACCTGGCGGGCCAACCGGGGGCACGAAGACGACTGGCTCGATGTTCCCGACAAGGAGCCGCTGGTGCACCGGCCCCACGGCACCATCAACCTGAACGTGATCAACGCCGCCGGCGATATTTCGTCGGTCACCACCACCGCGGGGCTGGCCTGGAAAATCCCCGGCCGAGTGGGCGATTCGCCGATCGTGGGTGCCGGCCAGTACACCGACAATGATATTGGCGCCGCCGGCTCCACCGGTCGCGGTGAATCCAACATCATGGTGTGCGGAGCGTTCCTTACCGTGGAGCACATGCGCCAGGGAATGCGGCCTACCGACGCCTGCATCGCCACTCTCAAGCGGGTCATGGCGATGACCGAGCCACGCCTGATCGATGAGCGGGGCCGGCCGCGCTTCGATCTTCAGTTCTACGCCATCAACAAGAAAGGTGAGATCGGCGCGGCATCGCTCTACCCGATGCGGTATGCCGGGCACGACGGCAAGGAAGCCGCCATGCGGGACGCCGCCCATCTCTTTGAGCGCACCTGATGATTTCACTCCGTACCGCCGCGGCGGCGCTGCTCATGGCCGGCGGCATCGTGCTGGCGCCTTCGCCCGCGCGAGCGCAGGGCGCCGGGCTCCTTGGCGACCCGGGCGACCGCTGGCTGCTGACCTACCTGCCCTTTGTGCGCAGCGCGCCGAATGATTTTCCGGAGATCGCCTTTCGGGCGCGGCTCTGGCAGCCGGCATCGTGGGACTCACGAGTCACCGCCCGTGGCGAAGCCACCCTTGAAGCGGGCGCCAGCTTTCGCGGCAGCCGGTATATCTCGGCCGAATTCCGCGCGCCGGAGCTGATAGAGGGATGGCGGTTCCGGGCCTACGCCTCTGCCGCGCGCGATGCCCGCTTTGGTTACAACGGGCTCGGCAACTCAACCAGCAACGATCAGGCGGTGGTCAAAGCAGGCGCGCCGTTCTTCTACCGGGTCCATCGCACCCGCTATTTTGGCCGCGCGGAAGTGACCCGGCAGATTCGCGGACCGCTGCTCTTCTCGGTGGCGGGATTCGCCGAGCAGGCGCACTTCACCGACTTGCCGGGGCCCGATCGTTTCACCAACGACTTTGGTGAAGAGCTCAAGCAGGGCGACGTATCGGGCCGCGCCGCGCTGGTGCTCGACACGCGGGATAACGAATACGACACCCACCGCGGTCTCTTAGTCGAAGCGGGCGCGCAGGTGGGAACCGGCGGCGACGGATATCATCGCTTTTACGGAGTTGCCCGCGGCTGGCTGCCGGTGCGCGAAGGCACCGTCATCGCAGCTCGGCTCGCCGCATCCAACCTCGGCGGCACTCCCCCGCTCGACGCCCGCTTCGTGCTGCCCACCTACGATCAGGAACTGACCGTCTACGGCGGCCCCGAAAGCAATCGCGGGCTCGATGCCGGACGCTACGCCGGCACCGGCGTCACGTTCGGCAACCTGGAAGTCCATCACGACATTCTCAACCTGGGCGTGTACGGCGCGCTTACGGCGGTAGCGTTCGTAGATGCGGGACGCGTGTTCGAGGCGACCAACGGCGACGATTTCCGGATCACCACCGATCATCTCAGAACCGGTTACGGTGCGGGACTCGCCGTCCGGCTGCTGCGTTCCACGATTTTTGTCTTCAACTTTGCCGGCGGGAGCGACGGGTTCAACTTTTCGTTCGGCAGCGGATGGATGTTCTAGATGGAACCTTCTTGCAATGAATGATGTTCTCCCACTGATTGCGGCAGCGCCGCGGGCGCGGTGGCGGCAAATACCGGAGGGGGAGCATGGCAGATCTCGATAAGTACTGGCAGAAGGGACTCACCTTTTCGGAGTTTCTGGCCCAGGCCACCAAGAACCGGGATCTCTGGGACGGACTCTATAACGTGGCACAGGTGCCGTCCTGGGCGCTCGAAGCAATCCCGACCGATGCCGATCTGCGAATGCTGGTAATCGCCGAAGACTGGTGTGGCGATGCCTCCAACACGGTACCGATTCTCGCCAAGCTGGCCGATCAGACCGAGGCGCTGGACCTCAAGATCGTCGGGCGCGACAACAACCCCGATCTGATGAACGAATATCTCACCAATGGATCTCGCTCGATTCCGATGGTCATCGTGCTCGATCACGAGAGCAACGAGATCGGCCACTGGGGCCCGCGGCCGCGCGAGCTGCAGGAGTGGGTGATGGCCAACCGCACCACCATGCCGAAGGAGCAGCTTTATCCGCTGGTGCGCCGCTGGTACGCCCGCGACCGCGGCGAGACGACGCTGAGAGAGGTGCTGGAGGCGGCGGGGTTGATGGCTGGGAAGGCGGACTGACGGTAAGACGGACTGACGGACAGACGGACGGACGCTCGGCACTCAAGTGCCGGCTCGGCAA
>DASSTY010000047.1:0-3364 GCA_035707585.1 Gemmatimonadales bacterium | reverse complement strand
GGCTGGATGGGCTGGCTGCCGGCCTCTCCGGCATCGCCGCGGCGGCATTTGGCGTGTTCGCCTACATTCTGGGCCGTACCGATCTCACCAGCTATCTCAACGTGTTCTACCTGCCCGGCGCTGGCGAGCTGACTGTGTTCTGCGCGGCTTTGATGGGTGGCGCCATCGGCTTCCTCTGGTTCAACGCCTACCCGGCCCAGGTCTTCATGGGCGATACCGGCAGTCTGGCCATTGGCGGCGCCCTCGGAACGGTGGCGATTCTGCTCAAGGCGGAATTTCTCCTGGTGCTGGTCGGCGGAGTGTTCGTAGCCGAAACAGTTTCGGTTGCGCTCCAGACCGGCGTGTACAAGTGGTTCAAGCGGACCCGCGGGAAGGAATACGCCGATGGACACCGAGTCTTTCGGATGGCGCCGCTGCACCACCACTTCGAAAAACTGGGTTGGGCCGAGACTACAGTCGTGACCCGCTTCTACATCCTGGGAATCCTCTGCGCCCTGATTGCGCTGGGGACACTGAAGGTGCGCTGATGTTCGAGAGCTGGCGCGCGAGCGGACGCGAAATCGCGGTTGTGGGGCTGGGCCGAAGCGGCGTTGCCGCCGGGCTGCTGCTGCGGCACGAGGGGCTGCCGGTGTACGCCTCAGACGTGGGGCAGGGAAACTCCTACGACCAGTGGGCGGCGGAGCTGCGGGCGGCCGGCGCGGTGGTTCAGCTGGGCGGTCATGACCTGGAGCGACTTGGCCGCGCGGTCGCTGTGGTGGTGGCCCCCGGGGTGCCTCCCGACGTGCCGGCGCTGGAAGCGGCCCGTGCCGCGCAGGTACCGATTCTGGCCGAGGTCGACGTCGGGTTCGTGGCACTGGGGGGCCGCAGCCGGGTTGCGGCGGTGACCGGCACTAACGGAAAGACCACGACGACGTCGCTGGTTGCCCACCTTTTCCAGGCGGGGGGACTCGATGCCATCGCCGCCGGCAACATCGGGCTGCCTCTTTGCCGAGTGGCGCTGGAGCCGCCGCCGGCCTGGATTGCGCTGGAGCTCTCGTCGTTTCAGCTTCACGACTCACCCGATCTCCACCCCGACATCGGCGTGCTCACCAACCTGGCATCCAATCACCTGGACCGCTATCACTCGATCGAGGAATACTACGGCGACAAGGCGCGACTTTTCGCCAACGCGGTGGATTCGTCGGTGTGGATCACCAATGACGACGACGTCGCGGTGGAAGAGATGGTGGCCGGCGTGCCGGGGAAGCACCTTCGGTTTTCGGTGGAGACTCAGAGTGACGGCTGGTACGATCGCAGCACCGGCCGGCTGATGCTGGGGCATGAATCGCTGCTGGTGCGCGATCAGCTCCCGCTGCTGGGCGATCATAACGTGGCGAACGCGCTGGCGGCATCGCTGGTGGCCCGCGAGGCCGGCGTCGGGCTGCCGGCGATTGCGGCCGGTCTTCGTACCTTCCGGCCGATCCCGCACCGGGTCGAACCGATTCGGGTGGTGGATGGCGTGCTCTGGATCAACGATTCCAAGTCCACCAACATCACTTCGACCGAAGTGGCGATCGACGCGCTCGACCGCCCGTTCGTGCTGCTGCTGGGCGGCCGCCACAAAGGCGAACCCTATACCCGGCTGATCCGCCGCCTGGCAGAGCGATGCCGGGCAGTGGTGGCGTACGGCGAAGCGGGCCCGCTGATCGAGCAGGACCTCGGCACCGCGGTGCCGGTGGTGACCGCCGGGAATTTTGCCGAAGTGCTGGGCGAGGCGAGGCGGCTGGCGCAGGCGGGTGATGCAGTGCTCCTCTCGCCCGCCTGTTCGAGTTACGACATGTTCCGCAACTACGAAGAGCGGGGCGATCGGTTCCGCGCCGCCGTGGAGGCGATGTGACCACTCCGGCGGTACGCCACCCCGGCGAACTGCGGTGGGAGACACGCCTGCTGGCGATGGTTACGGTGACGCTGGTCGTCTTTGGCCTGGCAGCGGCGTATGGCGCATCCAGTGTGGTGTCGAGCCGCCACGCCGGCGACACGATCTCGTTCGGACTGGGTCTCGCGGTCAAGCAGTTCAGCGGCGCGATCATCGGCGGCATCGGCATGCTGATCGCGGCACAGATCGACTATCACCGCTGGCGCACTCTGGCCTGGCCGATCCTGCTCGCCACTGCGGCGCTGCTGCTGATCCCGCTGCTTCCATTCACTCACCAGATGGCGCCCTCCGTCAACGGCGCGCGCCGCTGGATCTACGTCGGGCCGATCAACTTTCAGCCATCCGAGCTCGCCCGCCTCGCCGTGGTAACCTGGTGCGCGATGCTGGCGGCCAAGAAAGGCGCCCAGATCCGCCAGTTCAAGAAGGGCGTGCTGCCGTTCATGGTCGGCATCGGCACGATCTCGCTGCTGATTCTGCTGGAGCCCAATCTCTCGATGGCCACGCTGGTGGCGCTGCTCGGCTGTATCGTGATCTTTGCGGCGGGTGCCAAGATCGGCCACTTCATGCTGCTCTCGTTCGGCGGGCTGCTGCTGGTGTGGCACAAGATCGCCAGCACCGGATTTCGCTCTGAGCGGCTGCGGGTATTTCTCAACGCCGACGCCGCATCGGATGCGGCATTCCAGATTCACAATTCGCTGATCGGGATCGGCTCGGGCCGGCTCTTCGGAGTCGGATTCGGGCAGGGCCAGCAAAAATTGTTTCTGCCGTACGCCTACTCCGATTTTCTGTTCAGTTCGATCGGCGAAGAATGGGGCTTCGTGGGCCTTCTGGTTGTGGTGCTGCTGTTCGGACTTTTCTGCTGGCTGGGATTCCGGATCGCGCGGACCGCGCCCGATGCCTTCGGCCAGTTCCTGGCGACCGGCCTTACCGCGACGATCGGAGTGACCGCCTTCATGCACATGGCGGTGTCGCTCGGCATGATGCCGACGACCGGGCTTACATTGCCTTTCATGTCCTATGGTCGTTCCAGTCAGATCATCTGTCTCTTCGGCACCGGTATTCTGATCAGCATCGGACGGCTCCGCGGCAAGCCGGTGAGAGCCGGCCGGGACACCGATGACTGAGCCGGCGGGCCAACCATGACCGCCAGGCGTCGCACCGTGCTGATTGCGGGGGGCGGCACCGGCGGTCATCTGATGCCGGCGCTGGCTCTGGCAGCCGAACTGCGTTCGGCGGCGCCGGAGCTGGAACCGGTGCTGGTGGGCGCTCGGCGCGGCGTCGAGGCGCGGCTGCTCCCCCGGCGAAACTTCCGGTTTCACCTTCTCCCGGCCGAGCCGCTGTATCGTCGAACCTGGTGGCGCAACTTCCGGTGGCCCCTGGTGGGAGCGCGGCTGCTCCGCGGCGTGATGCGGGTCTATCAGGTCGAGCAGCCGATCGCGGTGCTGGGCA
>DASSTY010000046.1:0-2591 GCA_035707585.1 Gemmatimonadales bacterium | reverse complement strand
GAAGAAGAGCGGCAGAAGCAGCCGCCGGTGGAGTGCCCGCCCCTCCGAGAGATACTGATCGACATGCCGGCCAAGAAATTGTTCGTCACCGGCAAGCCAGCCCTTGCATTGGACGAAGTAGAGAAACAGCACGCGGGTGAGCTGCAGCAGAACGTAGCCGTGCCGCAGTTCCGGATCGGCGGGACCGACCAGCGCCGATGCCATCTGCTCGGCGGTAAGACGAAACTGCGAAAAAAAGCGGCGGCCGATCCCTTCGGCGCTGAGCGCCTCTGCCAGGCCGACCGCGAACCCGGTGACAGATCGGGCCGGGAGTGAACCGATACGGGCCAGCGTGGTAACCACGAGCCGGCCCGGCGCATCGAGATCGATTACGAGAGTGGGTGCTGCTTCCCAGCTTACGCTGATGCCCAGGCGGCGATGTTCCGGATCGAGCACGAGAAACCCGGCCGCTCCGCCGCGTTTGCCTTGCGCCGCCGCCAACCGCTGCGCGGTGAGCGCGGGATCGCTCGCCTCTGCGCCGAACCAGGTGAACCCGCCCGCCCGGCCCACCACCGCAGCTCGCCGCACCACCACTGAGCGCGCCGGTATCCATGCCCCCGGATCGAGTTCGTCCCAGAGCGGTTCATGGCCCAGCGCCGCAACCAGGCGGGGCAGGTCGGGGAGGACCGTGAGTTGAGACAGATGACGGGGATCGAACCCCACAAATCGCTCCAGGTGCGGGAGCGATCAGAATGGTGACCAGGTGAGCTGGAAGCGGAACCGAAAGAGTGCGGAGTGTAGCGGAAAGCGGCGGCTCAGGAATGCCCGTACGTTCTCCCTCGCCATTCGACTCGTCGTCTGCCGCGCCAGGTGGAGCGGATCACGATGTAAAGCGTCACCAGCGAACCGAGCGGATAGCCGAGCCCGTACAGCGGCGGGATCTCCATCCCCGCCGAGGCGATCCCCCAGAACACCACCGACAGGCCCACCGCAAGCGCGGCGGCCGGTACCAGCGCCGTCAGGCCAACGCCAGAGAGCCCGAGCACCAGCACCACCACCGGCACCAGCCAGAACAACCCCACCGACGCCAGCGCCACCGGTACCAGTGCGCGCAGTACCGGCTCATCGGGAAACGACCGCCGCCCGCCCAGATAGACGTTCTTCGACCACCCTTCGATCATCTGCCCCAGCGATTGGTACATCCGGGTCTCCATCAGCGTCTCGGCAAAGGCAAAGAACAGCTTCTCGCCCTTCCGGAAAAACGCCTGCGCCAGCGCCAGGTCTTCCGCCACTTCGTGCTTCACCACCTCGTGGGTACCGACCCGCTGGTAGGCCTCCCGCGTCACCAGAATGAACTGGCCGTTGGCGATCACGTCGCGCGGGCGCTTTGCCCGGTTCACCAGCCGCGGGTGAAACCGGAACCCCAGCAGCAGCCAGATCTGCGGCATCACCAGCCGCTCCCATAAGGTGAGCGAGAGCTGCCTCGGTGCCACCGTCACGAGGTCCGCCTGCTCCGCCTCCAGCGCACCCACCGCATGACCCAGCAGCTCCGGCTGGTGGCGGGTGTCGGCGTCGGTAAAGCAGATCAGCTCGCCCCGCGCCGCCCGGAAGCCCTGAACGCACGCCCACGGCTTGCCGTACCACCCGGCCGGCAGCTCGGCGCCTTCGATGAGTCTAACCCGCGGGTCGCCGGCGCCAAACCGGCGGACGATATCGGCGGTGTCGTCGGTGGAACGGTCGTCCACCACGATTATTTCCAGCGGCTGATAGCTGCTGGCCAGCACCGATTTCAGAACCGTGGCGATGTTGTCGGATTCGTTGCGGGCGGGAATGATCAGACTGACCAGACGGCCGGCCGTCGGCGCAAACCGCGCCAGATCGGGCTCGCGGCGGGCCAGCCGGATGAACATGAACCACGGCGCCAGCCACGGCGCGGCGGGGAGCAGCTCGGCCGAAGGCATCGGCCGGTCAGGGCTTGCCGGTGATGGCCTTGAGCTCGCCCTCGAGCGACGCGATCTGCCGGTCTACCTCTTCCACATCGTAGCCGGTCTGGGGGCCGGGAACGCCGTTGGCGGTGAACAGTGTCGCCACCAGCGCGTCGGTGTAGCCCACCACCGCCACCGCGATGCCTTTATCGATGACCCGGTTGAGCCGGAGCATGATCGCCATGCCCTGCCGGGCCCGCATTGCCGCGAGCACCGGGGCCAGATTACGGATCAGCAGTTCCCGCAGGAACTGGAGCTCTTCAACCACTTCGCCGGCGGCCAGCCCGCGGGCGGCCGCAATCCGTCCGTAGTGCTCACCGACATGGAACCATACCGTACGAACTTCCCGCCGAAGCGGTCCAACCATCTCGGCGAGGACGTCGAGAATCAGCCGGAACTCCCGCTCGACGGTCTGGCGCGGTATCGTAGGGGAAGCGGTCATCCGATCGCCCAGCCAATCGGCCCACTGGGCTACCATGGAATCCCGCAGTTCGACGATCACACGGCCGGCGGCGAGCAACGCAGGCTGCGAAGCGCGCACTGCCGTTCTCCCGGATAAAGAGAACTGACAATTTACCACGGAGCGATGATGGGGTCAAAAACGGCGGTCCGCCCACCACACCTGGC
>DASSTY010000045.1:0-3941 GCA_035707585.1 Gemmatimonadales bacterium | reverse complement strand
CCGCCAGCTGCGCTGCCAGCGCCTCGTTCCCGGCCTGGTGCGCCGCGGCCAGCTCCTGACCCAGCGCGAACCCGCCCTCGCTGTCGGTCGGCAATGGAGAATCCTGGCTGCACGCGACCATCGCTACCAGTACCGCCGCGGTCACCGCCACGGCGCCAAAGCTTCGTATGGTGTGCATCGCTCCTGCTCCTTCGAAGTGTGGGGGAAAGTGAAGACGGGCGGGCCCCGAACGTGACGCGCCGGGCCCCGCAACACCGTTTGACGGCTCCCGCCGCCAGTGGTACGTTGACCCTAGGGTCGGCCCGCCCTCTGGCCGTCCGTCAGCCGTCCGTTGTCAGTTGAGCCACTCCAGAACCACTCGATGCGGTCCCGGACGCCTCGCGGCCAGTAGCGGCGGTGGGCGATCCGGCCGGTCACCGAGGTTGCCGATGCTCCGCCTTTGCACATTGGGGCGCCTGGAGCTGGAGGGTGTTCCAGCCCCGACCGCCCGGGCACTGATGCAGGGCCCCAAGCGGGTGGGTCTGCTGGTCTACCTCGCCTGCGCTCCACCGGGAGCCCTCATCCGCCGCGACACACTGCTCGCTCTCTTCTGGCCCGAGCTCGATGAGAGCCGCGCTCGACACGCCCTGCGCAACACGCTGCACTCCCTGCGGTCCACCCTCGGCGCTGAGCTCATCTCCTCCGCCGGCGCGGAGACGGTCGGAATCCCCGACGGCATGCTTGCATGCGACGTGGCGGAGTTCGAACGCGCCCTCGCCGAAGACCGGCTGGAGGATGCGGTCGCGCTCTATCCGGGAGACTTTCTCACCGGCTTCTTCGTGCCGGAGTCGCAGGGATTTGAGGATTGGGTGGAGGGAGAACGCCAGCGTCTCCGGCGCGCGTATCATCTGGCGCTGGAGCGCATCGCGGAGGCGGCGGGAACGCGGCAGGACTGGACTCGGGCGATTGAGTGGTGGCATCGGCTGGCGGATGCCGAGCCGCAGAACGGCCGCTTCATGCTCCGCCTGATGGAGTCGATGGTTGCAGCGGGCGACCGGGCGGGCGCCCTCTACCAGGCGCAACGGCACGCCGAGGTAATGCGGCAGGAATTCGATGCCGACCCCGACGCTGAAGTGGCGGCGCTGGCGGAACGGCTCAAGAGTGAACCAGCCATAGCCACGAAGCGCAGCAGTGGTCCGGCCTGGAATGCGGAGGCCCCCGCTCGTCCCAACCGGCTGCGGTCCGGCCTGGCGTTGGCCGGGGCGCTCGCCCTCATCGCGCTGGCCGGTGTTCTGGCGCTGGTGCGGAAGGGAGATTCCGACGAACCTGTCCTGGATCCTCAGCGCGTGGTGATCGCACCGTTCGAGAACCACACCGGCGATGCTGCGCTCGATCCGGCCGGCACCATGGCGGCGGACTGGATCATCCAGGGGCTTCTGCGCACCGCGCTGGTGGATGTCACCACCGCCTCGGCCACGCTGGTGTCCTCCCAGCGGGTTCAGGCGCAGCTGCGCTCCGAATCGGGCCTCGATCCGGTCCATGCACTGGCGGAGGAAACCGGCGCCGGGCTGGTGGTCTCCGGATCGTACTACCGCCAGGGCGACTCGCTTCTCTTCCAGGCTCGAATCACCGATGCCCGGCGCCGCGCGGTCGTGCGAACGCTGGAGCCGATCAGTGCGCCGGCGGCCCGGCCGCTGATGGGAATCGAGCTGCTGCGCCGGCGGCTGCTCGCAGCGCTTGCCCCACTGCTGGATCCCCGCCTTGTCGCCGAAGGGCGAGTCTCCAGCCAACCACCGAGCTATGAGGCGTATCGGGCGTACGCGGAGGGGATGGAGGCGATGATTGCCTCGAAGTGGCGTGAGTCGATCACCCACTTCGAAGAAGCGGTGGCGCTGGACTCAAGCTACCTGCTGCCATCACTGCTCATCGCTGTCGCTCACGAAAATCTGCGCGAACATGCGCAGGCGGATTCCATCGCCAGGGTGCTCGACCGCTCGCGCGACCGCCTGGGGGCCTATGACCGCGCTCTGCTCGACATGGTGAAGGCGTGGCTCGGCGGCAGCCCCATCGCGCGCTATACCACCGCCAGGCGTGCGGCGGCGATTGCACCGGGCTCATTGCCCAATGTCCAATGGGGAATCGAAGCGCTCCGCCTCAACCACCCGCACGAGGCGATCACGATCCTGAGCGCGATCGATCCCACCCGGGGCGAAGTGCGTGGATGGATTGCCTACTGGCATGCGCTGACACTTTCCTATCACATGCTGGAAGAGCACGAGACTGAACTGGCGACCGCGAAGCGCGCTGCGCTGGTTGTGCCGGAGCGGCCCTTCTGGCTTCGTGAAGCAGCGGGCGCGCTCGGCGCGATGGGGCGCATTGACGAACTGAACGTAGTCGTCAATCAGGCGCTGGCCACCGCGAGCCCGGACACAGGAGCCGTTCGCGCGCTCAACATCGTCGCGTTCGGTGCCGATGAACTCCGGGAACATGGCCATGCCGCGGCGGCTCAGCACCTGGCCGACCGGGCCGCCGCCTGGTATGCGAACCGGTCGGAAGAGCAACAGGCGCGCGCGCGGCCGGCTATGCTCCGGATCTACTACGGGGCCGGGCGACAGCGCGAGGCGCAGGCACTGGTTGATCAGTTGGTGAAGGAAACCCCGGAAGATCTGACCTATCGGTCGGTCGTGGGCGGCCTCGCTGCGCGCCGAGGGGACACAGTTACCGCGCGGGGCATCGAGGCGTGGCTCGATTCCCAGCAGCGGCCATATCAGCATGGCTACAATCTCTATCTTGAAGCGTGCATCGAGGCCGAGCTGAAGCACCCCGCCCGGGCCGTGGCGCTGCTGCGCGCCGCGCGCCGGCAGTCGAGCTACCTGCTTTCGATGCACATCAATCCGTGCTTCGACCCGATTCGGAGCGACTCGGCCTTTGCCGCGCTGGTGAGGTCTGCCGGGTAAGCCCCCTCTCTACCCCCGGTCCCCATTCCGCGCTACCTTCTGCCCTGTGCATCGAGGCTGCCCCTCGGGCGTCTCACGGGCACCCCCGCGGGACTTCGCGGGGCCTGCTCCGAACCCTTCAGGAGGTGATTCCGATGACGTTCGGCTACCCTCAAATCAGAGCTCTGCTGGCGGTTGGCCTCGCCGCCGCAGCCCTGGGCGCCTGCAAGGATGATTCGACCGGTTCCACCGGTGGCGTTTCAAAAATCGTCATCAGCCCCGCCAGCGACAGCATCCTCGTCGGCGGCAGCACCACGCTCGTAGCCGATGCCCAGGATGCCTCGGGCCACTCCTTCCCCGGTGCGCAGATCACCTGGAGCACCAGCAACGACGCCATCGCCACGGTCGATCAAAGCGGCCATGTGCATGGAGACTCACTGGGCGTCGCCGACATCCGCGCCAGCGTCAACGACCAGGTGAATGGATTCGCCACGATCTACGTGGTCAGCTCGCTCGGCGGCGGCGGTGGCGGCGGGGGCGGGAAGAACCAGAGCGTCACTCACAAGTAGGATGGCTTCTCCCACTATCCTCCCCTGCCGGCACCAGCGCCCACTGCCGCTGGATCGCATCATCCTTCGCGAAGCACCAGGCGAAGACGCAGTGGAAATGGATGTCCTGATCGTGGGCGGCGGCCCCGGTGGACTGGCCTGCGCTATCGAACTGGCGCGGCTGGCCCGCCAGGATGCCGCCAACGGCGGCTCGCTCGGCGAACTCCAGATCGCGGTGCTCGAGAAGGCCGGCGCTCTGGGCGAACACAGCCTCTCAGGCGCGGTCATCAATCCGCGCGCACTCCGCGAGCTTTTTCCCGACCTTGCCGATTCGGATTTTCCCTTCCGCCAGCCGGTTTCGCGCGAAGCGGTCTACTTCCTTACCTCCGGCCGAGCCCAGCGGATTCCCACGCCGCCCACCATGCATAACAGCGGCTTCTACACCGCTTCCATCTGCGAAGTGGTCCGCTGGCTGGGC
>DASSTY010000044.1:0-4973 GCA_035707585.1 Gemmatimonadales bacterium | reverse complement strand
TGCTCAAGCACGAGGGTTACAACCCGACCGGCTCGTTCAAGGATCGGGGCATGACGGTGGGGGTAACCCAGGCGCTCCGGATCGGCGCCACCGCCGTGGCCTGCGCGTCTACCGGCAACACGTCGTCGTCGCTCGCGGCGTATGCAGCGCAGGCGGGGCTGCCGGCG
Organism: Gemmatimonadales bacterium; assembly: GCA_035707585.1. GTDB lineage: Bacteria > Gemmatimonadota > Gemmatimonadetes > Gemmatimonadales > GWC2-71-9 > DASSTY01. The sequence continues at coordinate 4,806 of DASSTY010000044.1, read as the reverse complement.
CTGGTGTTCGTGCCGGCCGGCCAGGTGGCGATGGGAAAACTGGCGCAGACTCTGGCCTACGGCGCCCGCACGCTGCTGGTGCACGGCGATTTCGATGCCTGCCTGCGCCTGCTGGAGGAATCGAGCCAGGAGCTGGGCGTCTACCTGCTCAACTCGATCAATCCGTTCCGGCTGGAAGGCCAGAAGACCATCGTGCTGGAACTGCTGCAGCAGTTCGGCTGGGATCCACCCGACTGGCTGGTCGTGCCAGCGGGCAACCTCGGCAACACCGCCGCATTCGGAAAAGCGCTGCGCGAAGCCAGGGCGTGGGGCCTGATCGATCGCACACCGCGGTTGGTTGCGGTCCAGGCGGCCGGCGCGGCGCCGTTCGCCCGGAGCTTCGCCGAGGGGTTCGCGACCCAGCACCGGGTCGAGGCGGAGACGCTCGCTACCGCCATCCGGATTGGAAACCCGGCGTCATACCCGCGCGCCGTGCAGGCCATCCGCGAAACCAACGGGCTGGTACTCGCCGTGACCGACGAAGAGATCCTCGAAGCCAAGGCGATGGTAGACCGCTGCGGGATCGGTTGCGAACCGGCCAGCGCCGCCGCCGTCGCCGGAGTACGCCGGCTGGTACAGACGGGAGAAATCCAGCCGCACGACCGGGTCGTTGCGGTGCTGACCGGTCACATCCTCAAGGATCCGGGGATCCTTCTGCGGTATCACCAGGAGATGGAGCCCGCCCTCCCCGGAGCCAATCGTCCCACCGAAATCGAGCCGACGATCGAGGCGGTGAGGAGGGTCGTGGCTTCCCGCGCTTAGCTCCCGCGCACCACCTTCCAAACCTTGCCATTCGCATCGGCCGAGATGTACAGCGCGCCGTCGGGAGCGACCGCCACGCCGGAGGCCCGCAGTGAGGTGTCACCGGCCGAACCGGTGGCGAACGTCTCATACTGGCCGGACGGCTTGCCGCCACTGAAGGGCACGAACACCACCCGGTACCCCGCCTGCGGCAGCGGCGAACGATTCCACGATCCGTGGAACGCGATGAACGCCCCGCCCTGGTACTTCGAACCAAAGGCAGATCCGTCGTAGAACGTGAGCGCCAGCGGCGCCCAGTGAGCCGGGAATGCAATCGCCGGCTTGGCGGCGTTGGCGCAGCGGCCGACTTCGGTGCCGTTCCCGCCGTATTCGGGCGCCAGCACCTTGGCCTTCTCGGAGGTGCTGTAGTAGCAGTAGGGCCAGCCGTAGTCGATGCCGTGCTCTACCGGCCCGAACTCTTCCGCCGGGTTTTCGGCGTTCGCCTCGGCGCTGAAGCCCCAGTTGTCGGAGAGTTGATCCCGGCCGTTCATCGCCATCCAGAGCTGTCCGGTGCCGGGCGCCACCGCGATTGCCTCCGCGTTGCGCAGGCCGGTGGCGTAGTGATTGCCCGCGCTGGCGTGCTGGCCGGTGCCGCTGGCACTGAAGACCCAGATGCCCGCGCGGGTGTCGAGTTCGGTGCAGGGCGACCGCCCCGGCGAACGATCGGACCGATTCTTCTCCTGGCAGCTGTTGTCGGCGGAGCCGAAGTTGACGAACATCGAATCGCCCGAGAAAGCGATACTCTTGGCCGGATGATCGCCCCCGACCGGCAGCCCCGAGGCGACCGTCTCCGGATCGCCACTCGGCGGCGCGCCCGAGGAATCCAGCGGCCAGCGTACGATCCGGTCGCGCAGTGCGTAGTAGAGCGCGCCGCCATGAATGGCGACATCGTTGCCGCCACCGGGACCGAACGTGGTGCGCAGGTCGGCCTGGCCGTCGCCGGTGGTGTCGCGCAGGGCGGCAACGCCATCCCCGGTGGCGACGTAGACCGTGCCATCGTCGCCCACCGTGAGCTGGCGCGGGCCGCTCAGGTCGGAGGCGAAGAGCGTGGCGCAGAACCCGGCCGGCACGATCAGCCCGCTCGAAGTCGAGGCGCATGCCACCGTGGCGGCGCCGCTCGAATCGCTGCGGTTAGGGGTGGTGGAATCGTCCCGCTGAGCGCAGGCCTGCCCGCCAAGCGTGGCAAAAATCAGGAGCGCGGGGACACTGAGATGAGCTCGCAGGAGTGCCATCGGACACCTTCCGGAGGGGGAAAGAATCGTCCTGTCGACCACTCCGGATAGTAATTCCACCGCGGCTCAGGGGAACGCCAGAGGGAAAAACCGCAAATTCCCTATTGTGCAACGCGCCCTCAATGTCTTACTTTGTGTCCCGACGGAGCAGCATTCTTCTGGTTCGACCTGTGGTACATACCGCACTCACCACTCGAGGGAGACACGCGATGGCCACCGCCAAGAAGAAGTCCGCCAGGAAGTCCGCCAAGAAGTCCACCAGAAAGACGGCTCGGAAGGCAGCCCGCAAGACCACTCGTCGGCCCGCGGCCCGCAAGACGGCCAAGAAGCCGGCCCGCAAGACCGCTCGCAAGACCGCTGCCCGGAAGACCGCACGCAAGCCCGCCAAGAAGGCCGCTCGGAAGAAGACGGCGCGGAAGCCCAACGCCGCGTTCATGAAGCCGATGCAGCCCGATGCCGCCCTGGGTGCCGTGGTTGGCAACAGCCCGATGCCGCGCACCGAAATCACCAAGAAGCTCTGGGGCTACATCAAGCGGAACGGCCTGCAGGATGCCCGCGAGCGTCGGATGATCAACGCCGACGACAAGCTTCGGCAAGTGTTCAACGGCAAGGGCCGGGTTTCGATGTTCGACATGACCAAGTTGGTGAACCAGCACCTCGGTTAAGTTCGCTGCTGCTCCGACGCCACGAGGGGCGCCCCGCTGGGCGCCCCTTGAGCGTTTCTGCCATCTCGCCACCTGGCGGTTCCTGAGACACGCCGCTCCCGTTACCTTTGGCCCCCTATGGCCGGCGAATACATCTTCACGATGCGCGACCTCCGCAAGGTCGTGCCCCCGAAACAAGAGATCCTGAAAGGGATCAATCTCTCCTTCTACGACGGCGCCAAGATCGGCGTGCTCGGCTCCAACGGCGCGGGAAAATCCACCCTGCTCCGCATCATGGCCGGCGTCGACAAGGATTTCATCGGCGAGGCGCGGCCCCGCCCCGGTGTGCGGATCGGCTACCTGCCGCAGGAGCCGCAGCTCGATCCCGCCCGCGATGTCCGCGGCAACGTGATGGACGGCGTCCGCGACAAGCAGGCGATGCTCGAGGAATTCAATGAGATCAGTCTCAAATTCGCCGAGCCGATGGACGAGGACGAGATGAACCGGCTCCTCGAAAAGCAGGGCAACCTGCAGGAGCGGATCGACGCGCTGGGGCTCTGGGAGCTGGACCACAAGATCGACATGGCCATGCACGCGCTCCGGCTCCCGCCGGGCGATGCCGACGTGACCAAACTCTCCGGAGGCGAGCGGCGCCGGGTAGCGCTCTGCCGGCTCCTGCTGGAAGAGCCCGATATGCTGCTGCTCGACGAGCCGACCAATCATCTCGACGCCGAGAGCGTCGCCTGGCTGGAAAAGTTCCTGGCCAATTTCCGGGGCACCGTGGTGGCGGTGACCCACGACCGCTACTTCCTCGACAACGTGGCGGGGTGGATTCTGGAGCTGTACCAGGGCGCCGGAATTCCCTGGGAGGGGAATTACTCGTCCTGGCTCCAGCAGAAGGAGCAGCGCCTCGCCACCGAGGAGAAGCAGGCGTCGGCTCGGCGAAAAACGCTGCAGCGCGAACTGGAGTGGATCCAGATGGCGCCGCGCGCCCGGCACGCCAAGGCCAAGGCGCGCATCACCGCCTACGAGGAGCTGCGGAACCAGCAGGAGCGGCAGCAGGAGACTACCGCCGAAATCCTGGTGCCGGTGCCGCCCCGGCTGGGCGATGAGGTCGTAATCGCCGATCAGTTGCGCAAGGGCTTCGGCAATCGGGTGCTGATCGATGGTCTGGATTTTTCGCTGCCGCGCGGCGGCATCGTCGGCGTGATCGGCCCCAATGGCGCCGGCAAGACCACCCTCTTCCGGATGATCGTGGGCCAGGAGCAGCCCGACGGCGGCACCCTCCGGGTCGGCAACACCGTCGAGATCGCGTACGTCGACCAGAACCGCGACGCGCTCGACCCCGAGAAGACGGTGTACCAGGAAATCACGGGAGGGCACGACCAGCTGGAATTCGGCAAGCGGATGGTGAACGCACGCGCCTACTGCGCCGGCTTCAACTTTCGCGGTTCCGATCAGCAGAAGCGAGTCGGCCAGCTCTCCGGCGGCGAACGCAACCGGGTCCATCTGGCCAAGCTGCTCAAGAGCGGCGGCAATCTGTTGCTGCTGGACGAGCCCACCAACGATCTCGACGTCGACACCCTCCGCGCGCTGGAGCAGGCACTGGTGGAATTCGCCGGGTGCGTCGTGGTGATCAGCCACGACCGCTGGTTCCTCGACCGCATTGCCACCCACATCCTCGCCTTCGAAGGCGACGGGCGGGTGGTGTGGTTCGAGGGGAATTATCAGGAGTATGTGGAGAGACGGACGGACTGACGGGAAGACGGACGGACGGACGGACGGAATGACGGACAGTGGACGGGAAGACGGGAAGACGGGAGGATGCGGTGAGCGCGCCCGCGGCGCAGGCCGGCATCGGATGTCATCCTTGTCTCTTGGAGGCAGGGATGCGTTCTCACACTAGATTGGATACGGCGGCAGCTCGTTCATCCTGTGGGCCCGAGCCCGTCGCTCAGCCGACCACCGCCGTCATCCCGAGCGAGCGCAGCGAGTCGAGGGATCCAGCCCGCGATGCTGGTGGCTCGCTGCACAGGTCGGGGCGCCAGCCGGCAAGATCCTTCGCTGCGCTTGGGATGACACCCTTGCGC
>DASSTY010000043.1:0-4045 GCA_035707585.1 Gemmatimonadales bacterium | reverse complement strand
GCACGATCACATTGGCCACGATGTAACCGGTGCTGACCCAGGCAATCTCTTCCAGCGTGGCGCCCAGATTCCCCATCATGTGAGGAATCGCGACGTTCACGATGCTGGTGTCCAGCAGTTCGAGCACGCTGGCCAGTACGACGGCGAACGCGATGATGTAGCGGCTGCGATAGATCGCAGCGCGATCAACAACCCGCGGAGCGGGCAGTGCGATCGATGTCACAGCCGGTTCACTTGGTCGTAATGCTGATCTCGACCGACATGCCCGGCCGCAGCGGGTGGGACTTGATGGCCGGCTGATCGGGAATCGCCACCCGGACCGGCACCCGCTGCACCACCTTGGTGAAGTTTCCGGTCGCGTTGTCCGGCGGGAGCAGCGCGAACTTGGCGCCGGTCGCCGGGCTCAGACTCTCCACTTTCCCGTGGAAATCGACCCCGGGATAGGCATCGACCGAGAACTCCGCCTCGTCGCCGGGAGAAACATCGGACAGCTGGGTCTCCTTGAGGTTGGCGGTGATCCAGACATCCTGCAGCGGCACGATGGCCATCAGCGACTGGCCTACCTGGACCAGCTCGCCCGGCTCGACGCTCCGCCGGGCCACGATGCCGTCTACCGGAGCAGTGATTACCGCATAACTCAGCTGCAGCTGCGCCTGCTTGACGGCCGATTCGGCCGCGGCCAATCGGGCGTCGGCGGCGCGCACGCCGGCGGCGGCGGCTCCCACGTTGCTGCTGCTGGCGGCAGCCTGCCGCTTGACGGATTCCAGATTGGCCCGCGCCGATTCATACGCCGCCTGGGCGGCATCGAGCTGCTGTTCGGAAATCACCTGCTGAGCCGCCAGCTTCTTGTAGCGCTCGAGATCCGATTGAGCCTTGCGGAAGGTTGCTTCGGCGGCAGCCACCGCGGCCGATGCCCCCGACGCCGTTGCGCGGCTGGCCTGAAGCTCTGCCTCGGCCTGGCCGGTCTGCTTCCGTCCGCCAACTGCCGCTTGCGCCATCGCCAGCTCCGCCTCTGCCGCGGCGAGCCGGCTCTCCAGTTCGCGGGTATCCAGCATCACCAGGGTGTCGCCCTGTTTGACTCGCGAGTTGTCATCGACCAGGACGCTATCCACGAACGCCGACACCTTCGGGGCGATCGGGGTGATATGGCCATCCACCTGCGCGTTGTCCGTCGATACGTGATTGCGCGAGTAGAGATACTTCTGCACTCCCCACCCAATCGCCACCAGGGCGGCGATACCGACCAGTACGAGCGGCAGCCGGCGCCGGCGGCGCGGCGGAATGTCGTTCGCTGCGGGGGATGCGGTTTCGTTCACTTCGGCGGACATGTTCCTCGTCTCCCGGCGCGCGGGCAGTTAATGGAGCTGATCCAGCATGCCGAGAGCGCGATAGGCGCTTACCCGGGCAGTGCCGTAGTTGACGCGGGCCTGAATCAGCGCATCGCGCGCGGAAATCAGCCCGCTTTGAGCGGTAGTGGTCTCGACGCTTCCAGCGACGCCGGCCCGGAATCGCTCCTGCGCCTGATCGAGTTCCTGCTGCGCCAGCGACAGCCGATGCTCCGCCAGCGTCACCTGCTGGCGCGCCGATTCGAGATCGAGCACCGCCTGCCGCGCTTCGGCTTCCACCTGGGTGGTGATGTCGTGCTCGCGGAGCTCCTGCGCGGCAACCGCAATGTTGGCGGCGGCGTGGCGCTTCTGGCGGCGGAGCCCGTCGAAGATCGGAATCGACACTCCCAGCTGGACGCTCCAGGTGCCGGCCAGCCCGTCGGTACGCTGTCCGCTCGACTGCGCCATTCCGTTGAGCTCCAGACTGGGCAGGTTCTCGTTCCAGATCGCCTGGCTGTTCATCCGCGCCACCTGGGTGCGGCGCTGTTCGGCGGCCACTTCCGGGCGATGCGCCACCGCATATGCCGCTGCCGAGTCGGGATCGGTCGGGAGATCGGCCGAAGCCATGCCCAGCGAATCGGCCAGCGTCAGCGCGCGGTCGAGCGGGAGATCGAGGAGGCGGGCAAGATCGAGCCGAGCCCGATCGTACTGATTGCGTGCCACCGCGAGCTGAGTTTGCACCGCCGCGAAGTTGACTTCGTTTCGCGTGCGGTCGATGGCGGGCACCACTCCCGCCTCGGCCATCTGCTGCACCTGCCGCAGCAGATCGGCGGCAACTGCGCTGTCGGCCTGGCGCGCCCGAACTGTCTCTCGCGCGCTCAGAACACGGAGATAGCTCAACCCCGCGGCGGCTCCAGCCAGACTGCCGGCCGCCTGCGCATCGAGCCCCGCCGCGGCGACCGAATCGCTCGCCGCGCGAAGCCGTTCGATGGCCGACGCATCGACGAGCGTCTGGCTGCCATGCAGCTGGAACCGATAGAGACTGAACGGGTCGGTAACGCCGGTCGCGATGGGAATCCCGAACTCGTCGAGGTTGAGCGTCTGCCGAGTCCAGGTGGCGATGCCGCCGATGTTGGGCAGCAGATCGGCGCGCCGCTCGCCGACTCGTTCGCGGGCCGCCCGGAGACTGAGCTGCGCCAGCGTGGCACTGACTGCCCGCTGCCGGCCCAGCTGGACAGCATCGAGCAGCGTGAGCGGGCCGCGCACCGCGTCGGATGGCTTCGTCTGCTGCGCCATGATGCGGGCAGGCGTCAGCAGCACGAGAGCAGCCAGTACAGCGGCGAAACAACTACGCATTGGTTCGGTCCTTGGCGCGGCTGGGTTTGAGGACAGCGTGTAGCACCAGATCGATCACTCCGTCTATGACCTGCTCGTCCGACAGGGGATTCGGATCGAGACCGGCAGAGAAATACTGGGTTTGCGACTGATGGACCAGCAGGGCAGGCACCGCCCGGGCCACGAACCGGTGCGGCATGGCGCGAAATTCCCCCGCCGCGATTCCCCGCTCGAGCACCGCTTCGATTACCCGGCGCGACCGGAGGACGACTTCCTCGTAGTAGAACCGGCCCAGCTCGGGAAAGCCGGCCAGTTCCGCGGTCATGAGCCGGCTCATCCGGGCCAGCCGGGCGTTGCGGAGGGCAGCCCACATCTGCCGCACCACCTTGACCAGCAGATCGGCCGGGCTGCCGTGATGCTCCTGCAGCGTCTGCTCGGCGAGATCCACAATCGGGAGCACCCGGGCGCGGACCATTTCACGGAAGAGCGCTTCTTTCGATTCGAAATAGAGGTACAACGTACCCTTGCTCACCCCCGCCCGCCGGGCCACTTCCTCCAGCCGGGTACCGTTGTAGCCGAACTCGCCGAAGACCGCTTCAGCGGCTTCGAGGATTTCGTCTGGGCGGGATTCCGGACGTCGGTGCCAGCGGGGAGCGCAGGGATCGTCGGGAGAAGAATCGGGCGGTTTAGGTGGTGTCATCGGTACCGGTTGAATGCCATTTACTAACTGACCGGTCAGTAATATATCAGAGCCGGCCCTGCAGTCAACGGGTGACTATGCTCACCGCTCCGGGGCGCCGCTCGGTGCTAAGGTCTGACCTGGGTGCTCGCCATCTTGCTCGGAACTGGGGAGCTTCCTAGGTTAGATCATCCCCGCCAGCCGGAGGTCCTGCCGATGTCGGAAGCCTTTCTCAGCTCCGACGAATTCGACGAACAAGCTCACCACCTCTATAACGAAGGCCGCTATGACGAAGCCTTAGACCTCCTCCGCGACGGACTTGCACTTTACCCCCAGGCTGTAGAACTCCATGTTGGCACCGCCTACGCCTATCTGGCGCGGGAGGATTACGCCTGGGCGCGACGCAGCTTCGAACGGGCACAGGCGCTCGACCCCGACCATGAAGACGCCATCGCGGGCTACGGCGAAACGCTGCTCCGATTCGGCGATCGAGCCGGCGCGCTCCGCGCCTTTGAACGGCTGCTGCAGCTGGGATTTCAGGAAGACCACGATCTCATGCTGCAGGTGGGGCGGGCGCTCTTTCGTGAAGGCCTGATCGGCCCGGCTCAGCGATTTTTCGAGCTGGCGGCATCGGCCCACCCGCAATCGCCCGATGCGGCGGGGTGCATGGGGTATGCGGCGCATCGGCTGGGCGATGACGGCGGCG
>DASSTY010000042.1:0-11655 GCA_035707585.1 Gemmatimonadales bacterium | reverse complement strand
CCGTCGGGCGGACACACCAGTCCGGTCTCGAGCGTGGCGCGTGGTGAAGGCGTCAAGCTGGAACGCCGGATCACGGTCGATCGCCCCGCCGCGGAGCTCTACAGGTATTGGCATAACCTCGAGAATCTGCCGCAGTTCATGGAGCACCTGGAGTCGGTTACGGTGCTCGACGACCGTCGATCACACTGGGTCAGCCGCGCTCCGGCCGGCGCCCGGGTCGAATGGGACGCGGAGATTCACAACGATATTCCGGACGAGTTGATCGCCTGGCGCTCCCTGCCGGGTTCGGATGTCGCCAACGCCGGATCGGTCCACTTTCGTCCGATCGGCGACGGCCACTCGACCGAAGTTCAGGTGGTGCTGAGCTACGAGCCGCCCGCCGGACGACTCGGCGCCACCATCGCCAAGCTGTTCGGGGGTGCGCCGGGTCAGCAGGTCGAAGAGGATCTGCAGCGGTTCAAGCTGGTGATGGAGACAGGTCAGGGCGCGGCGACCGATTCATGACCGGGCTGTACGACTGCGTGGTGGTAGGGGCCGGTCCGGCCGGCCTCAGCGCCGCGCTGCTGCTGGGCCGCTGCTGCCGGAGCACCCTGGTGGTGGACAGCGGCGAGCCGCGCAACCGGTGCACCGCAGCGGTGCACGGCTTTCTTTCACGCGACAACATCGCGCCGCTGGAGCTTCTTCGGATTGGCCGGGAGCAACTGGCACCGTACACCACCGTTTCCATCCGGCAGGGTGAAGTCACGGCGGTCGACCCGATCGACGGCGAATACGAGGTGCGGTTGGCGTCAGGCGAGCGCTACCGCTGCCGCAAACTCCTGATCGCCACCGGCGTGGTGGACGAACTGCCGGAGCTCCCGGGCATCGGCGATCTCTACGGCCACTCCATTCATCACTGTCCCTACTGCGACGGCTGGGAGCATCGCGATCAGCCGATCGCCGTCTATGGTCGCGGCACTGCAGGGCGCGGGCTCACACTGGAGCTCACTGTCTGGAGCCGGGATCTGGTGCTCTGCACCGACGGACCCAGCGGGTTTGACGACGAAGACCGTGCATTATTCGCACGGCTCGGCATCGTGCTGCGGGAGGAGCGGGTGCTGCGGGTCGAAGGGCAGGGCGGCCAGCTCGAACAGATCGTTTTTGCGGAAGGCGCCCCGCTGCCGCGCAAGGCGCTCTTCTTCTGCACCAGCCATCGCCAGCATTCCGATCTGGCCGGCGCGCTCGGCTGCGATTTCAACGACAAGGGTGCCGTGCTGGTCGGCGACTACGAAGCGACCAATGTGCCGGGCGTGTACGTGGCGGGGGATGCTTCGGTGCACGCCCAGCTGGTGGCGATCGCCGCGGCGGAGGGAGCGCGCGCGGCTTTCGCCATCAATACCGCACTGCTCAAGGAATCGCTGGCGACTGTCCCCGCCTGATCCGGCGTCTCAGAACAGCAGCTCCATCCCGATCCGGGCCTGGCGCGGCGGCCCGTAGAAGAAAATCGGCTGCGTGAAGTCGCGGGCCGCCGCCTGATAGAGCGGCATCAGCTCATCCTGCCCGGCGATGTACCCGTCATGGTCGCGGTCGGCCCAGCTCCGGTACCGGGGAGACTCGTACGGAATCGGTTCGGGATGCCTGTTGTAGGCATCGGTCGCGATCTGGTCGAGCGTCGTATTGTCCGGCTGGACCGCGCCGTTGTCACGGCGCACCGCCACGATGTTGCGCCGATTGAGGAGATTGCGGGCATCGAAGTAAATGCTGCCGTCGAACCCGCCCAGCCGAATCGGCCGGCGTACCAGCAGATCCACGGTAGAGTTGGCCGGCAGCCGTGCGTCATTGGGCGGTCCGGCAATCTGCCCGGTAGAATCGACGGTGCTGAACGGCAGCCCCGAGTTATAGCGGAAGATGGCCGCTGCCTCGAGTCCGCCGAGCGGATTGACACCGAGCAGATGGGGGCCGGCGGTGGGCGAGATCTGCCCCTGCAGAATGGCAGTGAGCGAATGCCGCCGGTCGTAATCGAGCGGAAACTCCGCCTTGGCCGGGAAGGTCGTGTCGTGGGTGAGCGGATCGACGGTGATGAGCCGCCGAAGGAGGAACGCACTGGTGGCGGTCGCCTCAGCCGATTGCAGAGTATAGGCGACGCGAAGCCCCCATCCATCCTTGATTTCGCGGGTGAGCAGCAGCTCCAGACCGCGCACCGTACCGGCGTCGCCGTTGCCGAAGATCGTTGAATCGGGATTGGCGGCCAACGGTACTGAAGCGACCAGCCCTTCCAGCCGCTTGAGATACACCCCGCTCCGCAGGCTCAGTTCGGGGCGAATTCGAACACGGGCGTTGAGTTCGTACTGCCAGCTCTGCTCATAACCCAGATTGGGATTCCCCCGCCGGAATCGGCCGGTGCGGGTGGTGTCGTCGAACGCGGCATCGACCAGATACTGGTAGTCGGGCGCCTGGCTGAACCGTCCCATGCTGGCCACCACCGTGGCGCCTTTGAGCACGGTGGATACGGCCAGCCGCGGATTGATGGCGCGCTGGGTCTTCGAAGGGGTGCCGGCCAGATCGGAGCGAGAGTCGAACTGGTCATACCGGAGCCCGCCGGTAAAGGCCAGGTCGGCGATCCGGGCCTGCAGCTCGGTGTACACGCTGGCCGCCAGGGGCGTGAACTCGCCGGCGGTTGCCGGGGGCACATCGCCGCCGACTGGCAGATAGCCGAGCGCCCGCTGAAAGGTCTCCACCTTCTGCTTGATGACTTCGCCGCCCACCAGCAGGTCACTGGCGGAGCTTACCCCCAGCGTCACATCGAGCTGGCCCCGGTACTCGCTGTAGTGATTCCAGGCCAGGTCCCCGCGAGATCCCCGGCCCATGAAGAATGCCGGCACGCCCCAGGGAGTGTTGGTGCTGTAGGCCGGTGCCTCCAATTCCGGCAGGGCGGCATCGGCCGCCGCGGTGTCGCGGGCCCGCGCGATGTCTTCTCCCACGACATGCAGCGTCTGGCCGCTGAAGGCGCCGAACTTGTAATCGAGCGAATCGGTCGGCGTGCCGCGAATGAAATCGCGTCCGTAATAGCCGAACCGGAGATCGGCCACCAGCGGCAGACTGGCACCGGCTCCCGAGGTATGCTGCAGCTGGGCGGTCAGCAGTGTGCCGGCGGTGCGCTGGCCCGGTGCGAATGCATCATCGTACTTGTAGGCCGGGTCGAAGAGCAGCCGCTGGTCGATGCTCCTCATGCCGAGCAGTCGCAGAGTCTGCCGGGCACCGACCGGAATGGTCAGTTTGGCGAGTCCGGTGTACTGCTCGCCACTATTGTGCGGCAGGAGGAAGGGCTCGTCGTGCCGCGGATCGAGCTGATCGACGGGGGCAGGAGCATTCACCGGGTCGGCATCGAGCCGGCCGGTCGCATCGACGGCAACGAGTCCGCGCACGCCACCGATGAGGGGGCCGTCGGCTTCGAAGATCCCCCGGTCCAGTCCCATGTCCCAGCTACCGGAGAAGAGCCGGTCGCTTTCATAGGCGAGCCGTCCGCTCCAGCGATCGCCGCCGTCCTTGGTGACCACGTTGATAAGACCGGAGAGCGCCTGACCGTAGCGGGCGGAGAAGCCATTGGTCACGAGCGATGCCTCGGTCAGCGCGTCGGGCGGGAGGCGCAGACCGAGGTCGCCGGTCGAGGCGTCGAGTTGATTCTTGACGCCGAGTCCGTCGATCACGAACGACTCTTCGCCGAGCCGGCCGCCCCGGTAGCTCTGCCCCACGGCACCGGCGGAGAGGGCGACTGCCTCTTCCAGCGAACTCACCGGCAGGTTCCGGAAATCGGCGGCGCTGATCTTCTGGGTTGTTGCGGTGGCGAGCGGGTCGAGCACCGAATCAACCGGCGATGACACAACCAACGGCTCCAGATTGACCGCGGTGGGGCGGAGCGCAAAGTTCAGGGGCAAAGTTTGTCCCGCCTGCACAAAGACGCTGTCGCGAACCAGTGCGCGATAGCCGATCAGCCGCGCACCGATCCGATGCCAGCCGGCGCGCACTTCGCGAATCCGGTAGGCGCCGCTGGAGTCGGTGCGAGCGCCCCAGCGCCCGCCATCCACCAGGACGTCGGCGTGGGCGAGCGGGTTGCCCGCGGTATCGGTAACGATTCCGGCCACGGCGCCGGCGCTCTGGGCCTGCACCGTGCCTGCGGCGAGCAGCAGGCCGGCGGCGAGGAAGAGTGCGGGTTTCATGGGAGCTCCACCATCCAGAGGTCGGCGACAGTACTGAACGCGGTGTCCGGTGGAATTCCAAGCATGTTGGATGGCGTGACCGTGAACGGGTACGCTTCGACGACGGCGCGGTCGCCGGCAGGCGAGATCGCCGGTCGCCGAACCATCGCCTGAATCGGGAGCGAGATCACCTGATCGGTCCCGGTACTCAGATCGGTGAGGTGTAGAAAGCCGCCCTGATCGTACAGCACGACCCCGAAGTTGGCATCATCAACCAGTTGGACCTTGCCGCCAACCACGGCCAGCAGGCGGTTGCCCGCCACGGAAATATCCCGGACGATGGCGCTGTCGCCGAAGTTCGCCACTACGGCTGTGCTCGAGGTGATGAGATCGCGGCGGAACACTCGGCCATCTCCCGCCAGGCTGTAGTAGATGGCGTCGCCGCCGCCAGCCGCAACTCCTGATGCGTTGTCGGTACCGGCCACCTTCTGGAGAACCGGGCCGTTGTCGGTGAAGTCGATCGTTACTGCAAACTTGCCGGACCGAAACGGGGTTCCTGTGCAACCGGGGCAGAGCGCGACATTCCCGCTCACTCCGCTGAGATACGCCACCTTGGTTGGCGTGATCCACCCGGTCTGGGAAATCCATGTCTGAGGCCGCCCGTCAATCAGATAGGGGAGCGTGGCCACCACCGTCGTGTCGAAAGGGTGCGCCAGCGAGGCGAGCATCAGCCGGGCGTCACCCAGCCCCGGCACGGCGCCCGGGCCGACCTGATCGGGCCGTTCGGTGTCGCGCGAATAGAAGAGCTGCCCATCCGCGCCTACCGCTCCCGCATCGAACAGGTCGGTTCGGGCGCTGTCCAGAATGGACGTATCACAGATGGTCTTCTGCATCTGGCCGCCGGTGGCGCTCATCAGCCCGAGGCAGCGGTCCTGCTGGAGCTGGCTTTCCGGGTTGACGTAGGAAAAGAGAAAGCCCGAGCCGTCGGGGAGCCAGCTGGCGGACGTTTCGGACTGGAAGTTGAACGTGAGTTGGAACGCGTTGCCGGGCTCGCGGGCGGTGGTGCCGCCCTGACCATCCGGCGTAAACGGCTCCGAGTGATCGCAGCCTGCAGCAGCCACAAGGAGGAGGGCCAGCAGCGTGGTCTGGTAGCGCATGCGGTCTCCAGATGCGTGCGGGTCGCGCCAAGGGGTAAATTTCAGGATGGGACGTACCAGCTAACTTTCTACACACACCGGCGTACGTCAATGTCCTTCCGGGTGGCCGGAGACGCCGGGGCCCGATAAATTCACGAATTCTCCGATCGGAAGTGGTACATGCACCCTGAGCTGGGCTACGCCCTGGCCGGCCTGATCGGCTTGTCGCTGGGCGTCCTGGGCGGCGGCGGATCTACCCTCACGGTGCCGATCCTGGTGTACGTGGTGGGCTATCCGGCGCGCCAGGCGGTAGCGATGAGCCTCGCCATCGTGGGTCTCACAAGCCTGGTCGGCGCGATTGGTCACTGGCGGGCCGGCAATGTCCGGATCGCCGTCGCCATCGCGTTTGGCGTGGTCGCCATGGCGGGGTCCTATGTGGGCGCGCGAATGGCCGCCCATGTGAGCGGCGCCGCGCAACTGGTGCTGCTCTCGATCCTGATGATCGTCGCCGCGGTGCTGATGTTCCGCCACGCCGGCGGCCGGCGGGAATCCCGCCATGAGGCGGGCGCTCCCCGCTCGCTGCTGCTGGTCCCGCCGGTCGGTTTCGGTGTCGGCGTGCTGACCGGACTCGCTGGAATCGGCGGCGGGTTCATGATCGTTCCGGCGCTGGTGCTGCTCATGAACATGCGGATGCGCCAGGCGGTCGGGACGGCACTGCTGGTGATCACCTTCAACGCCTCGGCCGGATTTGCCGGCTATCTGGGCCACGTGGTAATTCCATGGGGCTTTCTGGCGGGCTTTACCGCCGTCGCCATGATCGGGATCATCGTGGGGACGCGAATCCATCAGCGGGTACCCCAGGCGGCCCTGAAACGAATGTTTGCCGTCTTTCTGATTCTGGTGGGCGGCTACATGTTCTACCGTAATCATCGCGTGCTGCTGGGCGGCCCGGCACCCACGGCCGCCGCCGCGGCCTCGCACTGATCCGGAGCAGAGAGATGCTGATCCGACGCTTCTACAACGACAAGCTGGCGCAGGCCAGTTATCTGATCGGCTGCAGCGAAACACATGAAGGGCTGATCGTCGATCCCAACCGGGATATCGAACAGTATCTCCGTGCCGCCAGCGCGGAGGGGCTGCGCATCAGTCATGTCACCGAAACGCACATTCACGCCGATTTTCTCTCGGGCGCACGAGAACTGGCGAACCGGGCGGGTGCGGAACTGCTGTTGTCGGGCGAGGGAGGTCCCGACTGGCTCTATGCGTTCGCCGAGTCGGATGGCGCGCGCTTACTCCGCGACGGCGACAGCTTCATGGTGGGCCACGTTCGGATCGACGTGCTGCATACCCCCGGGCATACGCCGGAGCATCTGACGTTCATCGTGACCGATACCGCCACCGCCGACCTGCCGATGGGTGCGTGCACCGGCGATTTCATCTTCGTGGGCGACGTGGGGCGCCCCGATCTGCTGGAACGCGCCGCCGGCGTGGCGGGCACGATGGAAGCCGGTGCGCGCCAGCTCTACCGGTCGCTCCAGCGAATGAAAGACTTCCCCGATTGGCTGCAGCTCTGGCCGGGGCACGGTGCGGGCTCCGCCTGCGGCAAGGCCCTTGGCGCGGTGCCCCAGACCACCTTGGGTTACGAGCGGCTGTTCAACTGGGGGCTCGCTTCGCCAGATGAGGAGTCTTTCGTCGCGGCAGTGCTGAGCGGGCAGCCGGATCCGCCGACCTATTTCGCCACGATGAAGCGGCTCAATCGCGAAGGCCCGGAGCCTCGGCGGAGCGGGCCGGTGCCGCTGCTGGAGTCCACCGGTGCGGTGGGCGATGCGGCCAAACGCGGCGCCATGGTGATCGATGTGCGCCCGGCGAAGACCTTTGCCGCCGGTCATTGGCCGGGAACGATCAACATTCCGCTCAACCGGTCATTCCTGACATGGGCCGGGTGGCTGGTTCCCTACGACCGCGACATCTATCTGATCGGCGACAACCGCCAGATAGCCGAGGCGGCCAACGATCTGGCGCTGATCGGGCTCGACCGCGTTGCCGGCGCGCTCCCCGCGGCAGAGCTGGATCGGTACATTGCGGCCGGCGGCAAGCTGGTCACCACACCGCAGCTGGAAGTGGCGGAGCTGGCGGCGCAGCTCAACAACGGCAAGCCGACTATCGTGGATGTGCGTGCAGTGAGTGAGTGGCGCGCCGGTCATCTACCCGGAGTGATCAACATTCCGCTGGGTGAGCTCACCGCCCGGCTGGATGAGCTCCCGCGCGAAACCCCGATTGTGGTTCAGTGCCAGGGCGGCACCCGCTCAGCGATCGGGGCGAGCATCCTGGCGGCGAATGGATTTTCCAACGTCGTCAATCTGACTGGAGGCTTTCGGGCCTGGACCGACGCAGGCAATCCGGTCGAGAAACCGTGACCGATCCGGCCGCTGCCGGGCGGCCCGTCAGGCGCGGCCGAGTGCGGCTGATCGCCGGAGCGTGCGGCGTCATCGTATTGCTGGCAGTGCTGGCGTTGCTCGGGCGTAGCGCCGGCGAACCGGTTCGCCGGTTCATCACCTGGACCGGGCAACTGGGCAGTTGGGCGGTGCTGGTTTACGGGGCAGGGTACGTGCTCGCAACGGTGCTGCTGCTGCCCGGTTCGCTGCTCACCATCGGCGCCGGTCTTCTGTTCGGAATCGTGCGGGGCACAGCCTGCGTCTTCATTGCGGCCACCGTCGGGGCAACGGCGGCGTTTTTCCTGGCCCGCACGGTGGCCCGTGGCCCGGTGCAGCGGCGAATTGAAGCCGATCCCCGATTCGCCCAGATCGATCGGGCGATTGGCAGTGAAGGTTTTCGGCTGGTGCTGCTGCTGCGCCTCTCACCGATTTTCCCGTTCAATCTGCTGAACTACGCACTCGGTCTCACCGCCGTGCGTCCCCGCGACTACATCGTCGCATCGGTTGGTATGCTGCCCGGTACGCTGTTGTATGTGTACGCCGGTTCGCTGGTGCGCAGTTTTGCCCAGCTTGCCGCGACCGCGGTGCCAAAGGGAGCCGGATACTACACACTCCTCGTCGTCGGGCTGCTGGCTACTGCGGCGGTCACCATCATGCTCACCCGGATCGCCCGCCGAGCCCTTCGCCAGGCCACCGATGCTCCCCGCTGATCCATCCGACCGCGCCCTTCTGGCGGCGGTGCATCCCTCCGACTGGCAAAATCCGGAGCCGGCCAGGCGATACGATCTCGTCGTGCTCGGCGGTGGCACCGGTGGCCTGGTCACCGCGGCGATCGCGGCAGGGCTGGGCGCCCGGGTTGCTCTGGTCGAGCGGGAGCGAATGGGTGGCGACTGTCTCAACGTCGGGTGCGTTCCCTCCAAGGCGCTGATCAACGCCGCCGATGTCGCCCTGGCCGGAGGAGACATCGACTTCGAGACCGCAATGACCCGGTTGCGGCAGCTTCGCCTGCGGTTGAGTGAACGCGATTCGGCCGCGCGATTCCGCGAACTGGGCGTCGATGTTTTCCTGGGTCACGGCGCGTTCGTCGGGCGAGACGCGGTCGAGGCGGCGGGCGCTCGCCTCCGGTTTCGCCGCGCGGTGATCGCCACCGGCAGTCGCCCGGTGGTCCCGTCGATCCCGGGACTCACCGGCGTCCGCTATTACACCAACGAAACGATCTTCGATCTGACCGAGCGTCCCGCCCGGCTCGCCATCCTCGGCGCCGGCTCGATCGGGTGTGAGCTGGGCCAGGCGTTCGCTCGACTGGGAAGCCGGGTTATCCTGCTCGACCAGTCACCGCGAGTGCTGGCGAACGAAGATCCCGAAGCCTCGGCACTGGTGGCCGCTGCGCTCCAGCGCGACGGCGTACAACTCCGGCTCGGCGTCGAGGTCAGCTCGGTCGAAGGGAACGGCGCGACACAACGGATCCGGTTCCGATCTGCCGACGCTACGCAGGCCGACGTGGAAGCCGATGCCATTCTGGTTGCCGCGGGACGGATCGGCAACGTCGAAGAGCTGGGACTCGAAGCAGCGGGGGTGCGCACCAGGGAGAACCGCATTGTGGTTGACCCGCGGCTCCGGACCAGCAACCGGCGGATCTTTGCCGTCGGTGATGTCATGTCGCCAACGCCGTATACCCACGCCGCCGACGCCCAGGCGCGTCTGGTAGTCGCCAATGCGCTGTTCGGCGGGCTCGGTGGAGGGCGCCATGATCGGCTGGTTGTTCCACGGTGCACCTACACCCGGCCCGAAGTGGCGCAGGTCGGGATCACCTCGGCGGCCTCCGCCGATGGCGACGTTCAGACCATCACCGTTCCGCTCGCCGAGGTCGATCGAGCCGTCCTGGAAGGCCAGACCGACGGGTTTCTGCGAGTTCACCTGACCCGGCGAGGGCAGATTCTGGGCGCCACCCTGGTGGCGGCGCACGCGGGCGAGATGATCAGCGAAATCACCCTCGCCATGACCGCCGGTCTCCGGCTCGGCCAGATCGGCAGCACCATCCATCCGTATCCCACCCAGGCGGAGGTGTTCCGCAAGGCCGCCGACCAGTGGCAGCGCGAGCGGTTCACACCCGGCGCTCGCCGGCTGATGGAGCGATATTTCAAACTGTTTCGCTAAGCGGTGGCTGATTTCCAGCATGAGCACTATCTTGGGCTTCCGTTGTCGCAGTCGTGGAATTCTGAGGGGACATGTCCCGTACCAGCTTCATCGAGTATCAGGGGGTTCGCATCGCACTCCTGAATTTCGCCGGAATCGCCGATACCGAAACCGCACTGGCGGCCATCGCCGAAGCGGAGAGCATCATCACGCAAGAGCCGCCGCGCTCTGTGCTGACCCTTACCGATGTGACCGGTTCGCATTTCGATTCGACTATCGTCAAGGCGCTCCGCCAACTGGCGGAGCACGATCGCCCTTTCGTCAGAGCCGGCGCGGTGGTAGGTCTGAGCGGATTGATGCGAGTGATTCTCAGCACGCTGGTTCACCTGACCGGGCGCGATCTCCGGGCGTTCGATACACTCGAGGAGGCGAAGCAGTATCTGGTCCAAGCGAAGTGATGCTTCGACCCGCAGGCCAATCTCCACTCATCGGGGGCAGTTATGGGCATGATGAAGGAGTTCAAGGCGTTTGCGATGAAGGGCAGCATGGTCGACCTGGCGATCGGCATCGTGATCGGCGGGGCGTTCGGCACCGTCGTCAAGTCGCTGGTGGACGACATCATCATGCCGCCGATCGGATTACTGCTGGGGCATGTCGATTTCAAGAACCTGTTCGTCGTTCTGCGCGACGGCGCCAAGGCGCCGCCCCCTTATGCGACCCTCGACGGCGCTCAAGCCGCCGGGGCGGTGACCTGGAACTACGGCCTCTTCATCAACAGCCTGGTGGCGTTTTTCATCGTGGCTTTCTCGATTTACCTGGTGATCAGGATGATGAACCGGCTCCAGCCGCCGGCAGCAGAGGCGGCCCCCAATACGCGGGACTGCCCCTTCTGCGCCCGCGCGATTCCGCTGGCGGCCACCCGCTGCCCCGAGTGCACCTCGCAACTGGGCGCGGCCTGAATGCGGGGTGTGCTTTGTTAGTCAAAGCACTTGACAACGGCGATTGACCCGCCGTAGGATTAGACCCATGGTGCATCCGCGGCTGGGCCAGCCGGGTTCTGACGAGCCCCCCGCGCTGCATGCCCGGGCGATGGACAATCTCTCGTTCATTCGCCAGACGATGGAGCGCGCCACCGCCTTCACCGCGGTGCCAGGGTGGGGCGGGGTGGCAATGGGCGTCACGGCGATCGCCGCCGCCGTATTGGCGGCGCGGCAGCCCAGTCAATCCGGTTGGCTTCTGGTATGGCTCGGCGAAGCCGTGGTGGCCTGTCTCGTCGGCGGCGCGGCGATGAGTCTCAAGGCTCGGCGCACCGGTGCCCCGCTGTTCTCGCGCCCGGCGCGGCAGTTCTTCTTCGGGTTTCTGCCGCCGCTGATGGTCGGCGCCGTTCTCACCATCGTGCTGGCGCGGGCCGGGCTGTTCTGGCTCTGTCCCGGCGGGTGGCTGCTCCTCTACGGCGCAGGGGTGATGACCGGAGGCGCGTTCTCGGTGAGAGTGGTGCCGCTAATGGGCGTGCTCTTCATCGGACTCGGGGTAGTGGCCAGTCTGGTTCCCGATCTGGGGAATCTGCTCCTGGCCGTCGGGTTCGGCGGGCTGCACATCGTGTTCGGGGTTGTAATCGCACGGAGGTATGGTGGCTAGATCATCGGCAGCGCGGAAGGGAGAGGCGCATGAGCCGCGGCGTCGGCTGGAAGGCGTGAAGGGCGGCGCCAAGGACGAAGCGCTCCAGCTCGATCGGGTAATCCACGAGCGGGTCCGGCTCGCCATCGTGAGTGC
>DASSTY010000041.1:0-6116 GCA_035707585.1 Gemmatimonadales bacterium | reverse complement strand
GCCGGTACGGAACCAGCCGTCGGCGGTGAAGGCGCGGGCGGTAGCATCGGGCCGGCCATGATAGCCGGCAAAGAGATGCGGCCCGCGAACCTGGAGCTCGCCTTCGGTATCGTCTGCCACCGGATTGCCGGACTGATCGGCCACCCGCATCTCGACCCCGGTGATGGCCCGGCCCACCGAGGCGGAGTTCGATTCAGCCAGTTGATCGGGCAGCACGGCGGAGATGGCATTCTCGGGGTGGCCGTACACGCTGACGACCTCGACCGCCGGGCAGCGCGACTTCAGCTCCGTGTACGCACCGGGATCGAGCGGCTCTCCGGTGTTGACCACCAGCCGAAGAGTAGGGACCAGCTCGGCGGCGAAGTCGGGAGCTTTCACCAGCCGCTCCAGGCGCGCCGGGGTGGTGGCGATTGCGGTAATACCATCAATGCGAATCGACGAGACGAGGGCCGTGGCGTCGAGTTCGTCGATCAGCACTGCGGTGCCGCCGAGGTGCAGAATCGGGATGAGCTGGCTGCTGAGCGTGGCGGCGTCGCTGAGCGATCCGGTGATGGCGATGACCTCGCCGGCACGATATCCCAGCCCTGCGATGGCGTTGCCAGCGGCGGCGCGAACTGCATTGTGAGAGCGGAGCACGCCGAGCGGCTCCGCGGCTCGCGTTGGGTAGAGCAGCTCCGCGATCTGGGATCCTTCGCGAATGGCGGGCGCAGTCCATGGATCGCCCAGCCCGCACTCCCGTTCCATCGCGATCACCACGGCATCAGATTGCGACGACAGCTCGGTGGCGCGCTCTGCCAATTCCGGATGGGCCAGGACCAGCGTGGCGCCGGAATCCTCGAGTTGGCCGCGGATCTGCTGGTCTCCCGCCGCCGGTTCGATCGGGAGCACCACGCCGCCGCGATGCAGGATGGCGAAGTAGCCGGCCACGAACTCGATGGTATTGCCGGCCACCAGCGCGCAGGTGGCTCCCGGTGCCAGGCCGCGCGCCGCCAGGCAGTCGGCGAGGAGGCGAATCCGGGCTCCGAGCTGGCGATAGGTGACGCGCTCCGCGCCCACGACCGCCGGACGATCGGGCTGACGGGCCTCGGCCCGCTCCCAGAGCGCGCTGATGCTGCTCATGGGCGCGGCGAGGGAGGCCGCCCGACGGCGGTGTGGTGCGGTACCGAGGTGGCAGGGCGCATGCGAGGGGCGATGTTCAAGAAGCAAGCCAGTATAGCCGGCATCGGAGGGGTGGCTTCGGCGGGTTTCGAGGCCCGGGTGTCGCGCTCCGTCCACCATCGGGGCGCCGACTGTTTCGCGAATCCATCGCCCAGCCGATGCCTTTACCCGGGTTGATCTACCGCTGTGCGCCGCTCGACGACGTGGCTGTCCTGGAGCGGCTGCCGGCAGAGTACGCCCAGCTCCTGGCTCAGCGGAACGGCTTCGTAGCGCTGGGTGGCGCACTCCATGTACGCGGCGCCTGCATCGCTCCGGCGTGGCACTCGCTGTCGGCAGCAATGGAGGGGACGGGGGCGCTGCACCGGCTCTTCCGGGAGGTTGCTCCCACCGACATCCCCTTTGGCCAGACGGCCTTGGGAGACCAGCTCCTTCTCCGGGACGATCAACTCTTCCAGTGGACTCCCGGTGGGCCGGATGCTCGCCCGCTCGGCTGCACCGTCACCCAATATCTCCAGCGCGTGCTGGAAGACCCCGCCGCACTGCTGCCACTGGAGCAACTCGCGGCTTTTCGTCAGTCGGGAGGCCACCTCGCGGCCGGCGAGCTGCTGGTGCCGCATGGTTCGGGGTGGCGCGCGCAGCCGATGCTGGAGCGGCTCCGCGACCTGGCCGGACGGGCGGAGCCGGCGTGACCAACTCCGATGCCGGCGTGGCCGACCTCCAGCGCGTTCGCGAGCTGATTCTGCATTTCGGCTGGAACGCCACCTGTTATCAGATTCTCAATCCGGGGATTCGTCACTGGTTCAGCGAGCGGGGCGACGCCGTGGTGGGCTACGTCCTCTGCCACGATGTTCGCGTGGTAGCCGGTGCCCCGGTGGCGCCCCGCGACCGCCTGGCTCAGGTGGCGGAGGAATTCTGTCGCGAGGCGCGCCACCGCGGGGAGCGGGTCTGCTACTTCTGCGCCGAAGAGCGGCTGGGGTCACTCTACGCCACCGCGCCTTCGCATTCGTGGGTATCGCTCGGCGCGCAGCCATCATGGGATCCGGCGCTCTGGCCGGCGATCCCGGCGCACCACGCGTCGCTGCGCGCGCAGTTCAACCGCGCCCGCAACAAGGGAGTGGAAGTCACCGAGTGGTCGCGCGAACATGCGCGGGGCAATCCCGAGCTGCAGCGCTGTCTTCGAGAATGGCTCGCCACCCGGGGACTTCCGCCGCTCCACTTTCTGATCGAGCCGCAAACGCTCGACCGGCTCTACGACCGACGCGTCTTCGTGGCCCAGCGCAATGGAATCGCCTGCGGTTTCCTGGTGGCGTCGCCGATTCCCCAGCGGAGGGGATGGCTGGTGGAACAGTTCGTCCGGGGGAGCGGTGCACCGAACGGCACTGCGGAGCTGATGATCGACACCGCGATGCGCGCCCTGGCCGACAGCAGCTACGTGACGCTGGGACTCTCGCCGCTTTCGCACCGTGGCGAGCGGCCGCCCGACCGAAATCCCATCTGGCTCCGCCTGATGCTCGAGTGGGTTCGGGCGCACGGCCGGCGATTCTACAACTTCGGCGGACTCGAACGCTTCAAGGCCAAGTTCGATCCGGTTTCGTGGGAACCGATCTACGCCATCGCCAACCAGCCGACTTTTTCACCGGTGATGCTCTATGCGATCGCGGAGGCCTTTGCGGCCGGCTCTCCGATCGCACTGGTCGCTCGCGCGCTGGGCGACGCGCTCCGGAGCGAGGCGCGGTGGCTGGGGGATCGGGTGGGGCCGGTGGGTAGGCGCTAGGGGCTAGAACGTCATTCCCGCGGAAGCGGGAATCCAGGTGGCTGGACCCCCGCTTTCGCGGGGGTGACGGTTTCGCGGGGGTGACGGTTTCGCGGGGATGACGACTTTCGCGGGGATGACGACTTCCGCGGGAATGACACCCCCGCGCACCCACTAGCACCTAGCACCTAGCGACTAGCGACTAACCCCTGGATTCACCCACTCGATCACCGCCGCGTAGCCGAGGCTTTCGGGGTCGTAGCGCAGGTAGTTGCCGGCGACGCCGAGCACGTGGAATCCCTGGCGGAGCTGGAAAGTGAGGGTGGGGTCGCTGATCCGGCCGGCCTCGACTTCGCGGACGTACTGTTCGGGGCCGAACTGATCGGCGTAGCGATGATAATCGCGGAGACGGGCGCCGGCGCGAATCCGCAGGAGGCCGAGCCGCTGGGCCAGCTCCTGCCGCGCCTGGTAGAGCCGCTTGCCGATCCCCCGGCCGCGGTAGTCGGGGTGGACCATGACTTCGGCGCCGTAGAGCGTTCGCCCGTGGACCGGGTCGTGGTTGGTGAACATCCCGCCCTCGGTGAAGTCGCGCCAGGAATCGGTCAGCTCATAATCGTCCCACCGCACGATCAGGCTGGCCGCCATGCCGACGATCTCTCCGGTGTCGCGACGCACCGCCACGAACTGCCCTTCGGGAAACATGGCGAGGTGAGATGCGAGCTGGCGTTCGCTCCACGCCGGACTGCCGGGGTAGACGGCGTGGGTCAGCTCGACGATTCCGCCGAAATCGCCGGGCTGGGTGTTTCGGATCTCGAAGCCGGAGTTATCCGAGTCGCCGGTCACAGCGCCTGCACTTCCGTCCGCGCGACGATCTGGCCGGTGCGTTCGCTGTCGAGCAGGGGCAGCACCGTTCCCTTGGTGCGGGATTCCAGGATGGTGTCGAGGTTGAGCTCGCCGATCACCATCATTTCCTGATTGGGATTGCCTTCCGCCAGGATGCCGTCTCGCGAAAAGGGGTAATCGCTCGGAGTGAGAACCGCCGCCTGCCCGTAATTGAGATGGACCGCCGGCACCATCGGCAGCGATCCGACGGTGGAGCTCTGAATCACGTACATCTGATTTTCGATGGCCCGGGCCTGCGCGCAGTAGCGCACCCGCAGGAAGCCCTGGCGATCATCAGTGCAGCTCGGCACCACCAGAATGTGGGCGCCCTGCTTGGCGGCAGCGCGGGCGATTTCGGGAAATTCGACATCGTAACAGATCGTCACCGCCATCCGCCCCAGGTCAGTGTCGAACACGCGGAGCGTTGAGCCGGGTGAGACGTGCCACTCTTCCGACTCGAACCGGGTCATGTGGAGCTTGCTCTGCACCGCGTAGTCGCCGCGAGGATTGAAGACATAGCTCTGGTTGTGCACCACATCGTCGGAGGCGCCGGTGACCGGAATGGTGCCGGCCACGATGTAGATCCCATGCTCGCGTGCCAGCCCCGACATCATTTCGACGAAACGGGGCACCTGGGCCGCGAGATCGCGGATCTGGATTTCGATGGGGCGCCGAATATTGCCCAGGGTGAGGAGCTGGACGGTGAAGTATTCCGGGAATACGACCAGGTGGCAGCGGTAGTCGGCGGCGGTGGCGACCAGCGCCTCGACCTGATCGCGAAACTGCTCGTAGGTCTGCACCGGGCGAATGAAATACTGGAGTGACCCGACGCGAATGCGGTCCATGCCATGTCCTTGGCTGCAGGGAGCGGAAGGCCGGCGCGGCGCGATCCGGATCACTGCCGCACCGGGCCGGTCTCTGCATAATGGTACCTCCCACGCGCGGGGACAACGACATGGCCTATTCGCACTCCGGCGAATTCGGGATATGTTTGAGAAACGCGGGCCGGCTCCTTCGTGCCCGCAGGGATTCAACCAACGGGCACCGCCATGACCGGACTGGAGCTACAGGCCGCCCGCGAGCGGCTGGGCGTAACGCATCGCGAGTTAGCGGAGTATGCCGATGTCACGCCCAATGACGTGCTGCGCTGGGAGCAGTGCAAGGAGGTACCGACCGAGTTCGAGCGCGAGCTCAAGGTGGCGCTGTGGGCGCTGGCCCTCGACGCCGCGCTGGCCGGGTCGGGCCTACCCGAGTGCGCCTTCGTTCGGCTCCGCGATCCGACGCCGGACACCAGCGAAATCGAGATTCTCCGCGAGCATCTGCGAACCTGCCCCACCTGCCGGGCCCACCAGCAGTTCGTGCAGCAGCGCCTGGGCGAGCCGCCGTTCGAGGCCAGCGCCAGGCTGGGCGGCCGGGTTCGCCGCTTCCTCAACACGCTCCACCATTGGCACCGCTCCCGCGCCATCGGCGTGGTTCAGGCCGCGTTCCTCGGCCGGCCACCCACCTGATTCGATGCCGCACGAGAGCGGCTCCCAGGAGGGAGCCGCCGGAGAGACACTCGAAGCGCTGGCCGAAGGCGTCCCACCACCATATCGACGGCAGCTCGGCATCCGCGGCGAACTGCTGCTGGCGTTCCTGCCCAGCGTTACCGCGCTAATCGCCTTCTGGGTGGTGGCAATGTTCACCACCCAGCGGCTGCTCTTCGTCTCCCTCGCCGCCAGCGCGCTCTGGATCTACGCCGACCCCCGGCACGACACCAACGCGATCCGCACGCTCATCATCGCCCAGCTGATGGCCGCCGGCATCGGTTATCTGGCGTATCTCACGCTCGGCCCGGGGATCCCGGCGGGCAGCGTAGCCATGGCGATCACGATCTTCCTGATGATTCTGCTGCGTCGGGTCCATCCGCCTGCGGTGGCCACGACCGTGAGCTTTGCGATCGAGTCGGGACTGGAGAGCAACATCGCCATCTTCGTCCTTGCGCTCGGCGTCACCGCCGCACTGGTGGGACTGGAGTGGGCGGTGCTCCGGGTGCTGGCCCGGCTGGAGGCAACCCACTGATGCGCGGGCCCACAATCGCAGTCATGCTCATGCTGACGGGCGCCGCCGCCGGGGCGCAGAATCCGATCGCGTGGGACCTGCGCGCCGCTCCGATGGTCACGCCATCGCCGCTGCAGTTATCGGCGCTCAATGCCGCCTGCGATGGCGGATCAGCCAGCGCCTGCTCAGCACTCGGCTACAAGTACGCCACCGGCAGCGAGGTCGCGCGCGATTTCGCCCGGGCAGTTGCGCTCTACACCCAGGGATGCGACGGCGGTGACCT
>DASSTY010000040.1:0-4570 GCA_035707585.1 Gemmatimonadales bacterium | reverse complement strand
CCTGATCGATCGAACGTAGCGCACCAGCTCGGCGCTCCGTTCGAAGACCAGAACATCGGCGCAGGTAAGCGCGTATTGACGGGGAAGCCCCCGGAGGTCGAGGTGAGGCCACCGGGGGTTGCTGGTCTGGAGCGCCGCAGGCGGCGCTCCCACCCGCAGGCGGAACGCCTCGAGCTCAGCGATGTCGCCGGTGGTGGACACCACGTGCGACCAGCCCGGCGCAAAGAGGTTGTGACGGTCCATGACCAGCATCGTTCAAACCAGTCCCGGTTTGCTTGACAACGTTCCCGGGGGCGCCATTATCCCGGTAGCCACTGTCATAAAAGGAGAGTCGTATGACGAGTACTGCGCCTGCCGTCAAGCCGATCGATCAGCGCGGCTACGCCCACCCCGAAGTACTGGTGAGCACCGACTGGGTCGCCAGCCATCTCGACGACCCCACGGTACGGCTGGTCGAGGCCGATGAAGATCTGCTGCTCTACGAAACCGGTCACATTCCCGGCGCCGTCAAGATCGACTGGGTAACCCATCTGAACGATCCGGTGCTGCGAGACTACGTCGATCGCGATCGGTTCCAGCAACTGCTCCGGAACAACGGCATCAATCAGGACACCACGATCGTCTTCTACGGCGATCGCAACAACTGGTGGGCCACCTACGCCTTCTGGGTGTTCCGGCTGTTCGGTCTGGAGAATCTGAAGGTGATGGACGGCGGCCGGGCCCGCTGGGCCGATGAGGGGCGGGACCTGGTCACCGAAGCTCCCACCTATCCCGAAGGTAACATCGTGGTGCCTGAGCGGAACGACGCCGCCATCCGGGCCTTCCGCCACGATGTGCTGAAGCACCTGGAAACCCGCGGATCACTGGTGGATGTGCGGAGCCCCGAAGAATTCCGCGGCGAGCGGCTCCACATGGCCGACTACCCCAACGAGGGCGCGCTGCGCGGCGGCCACATTCCCGGCGCCCGCAACATCCCCTGGGGCCGCGCGGTAGATCCGGAGACACACACCTACCGCTCTGCCGACGAACTGCGCGCCATCTACGAAACCGAGCAGGGGCTCAAGCCCAGCGACGACGTAGTCGTCTACTGCCGAATCGGCGAACGCTCATCCCACAGCTGGTTCGCGCTCCATTATCTGCTGGGCTACGACCGGGTCCGCAACTATGACGGCTCCTGGACCGAATGGGGCAACTCCGTTCGGGTGCCGATCGAAAAATGAAGGAGCAGGTTCGATGGTCCGGTTCTCCGCAGTTGTAATCGGGCTTTGCTTCTGGGCCGCTGCGGGAGCGGCGGCCCAGGTGGCTCCCACGCTTCCGGGCGATACGCTGGGAGGGAAACCGCTTCCGCCCGGATCGGCCGTGCCGCGCACTCCGGTGGCGCCCACCCTGCCGGGAGACACGCTCACCGGCTCGGCGCCGGCGCCAACGCCGATCCTGCAGCCGGGCGACAGCACCCCGCAGCTTTTCTCGGTGCCGCGAACTCCCCGCGGTCTGGGCCGGCCGATCGCCGGCGCCATCGCCGACAGTCTCAAAGCCGACAGCGCCCGGGCCGACAGCGCCCGCGCTGACAGTGCCCGCGCCGACAGCGCTGCGAAAAAACCTTGACCGAGTCGTTTCGGGATCTGGTCCTCGGCGCCTTCAATCCGGGTCGAGGACTTACCGAGCCGGTACCGGCCCACCGGTCGTTCGACGACGTCATTCTCCCGCCGGCCACTCGCCACGCGCTGGCGCATGCGCTGTCGCTGATCCAGCACCACGATCTCATCTTCAAGCGGTGGGGACTGGGCGAGCGGCATGAGACGGGGCAGGGGCTGGCGTTCCACTTTGCCGGACCACCCGGCACCGGAAAGACCATCTGCGCCGAAGCACTGGCCGATGCACTCGGCCGCGAGCTGCTGGTGGTGCGCTACTCCGAAATGGAATCGATGTGGGCCGGCCAGACGGCCAAACACGTCGCGGAGGTATTCCGGAGCGCCGCCAAACAGGAGGCGGTACTCTTCTTCGATGAGGCCGATGCCATCGCCGGGCGTCGTTTCTCCGAAGTGAGCCGCGGCTACGAGCGTGAAGCCAACGCGGTGGTAAACGTCCTTCTCCATGAGCTGGAGCGGTTTCCCGGCGTGGTGATCTTCGCCACCAACCTGGCGCAGAATCTCGATCCCGCATTCGAGCGGCGGATCCTGACCCATATCCGCTTCGAGCGCCCGGGGCCGGAAGAGCGCGAAGCGATCTGGGCGGTGCAGCTTCACCCCACCCGCACTCCGCTGGCCCCGGATGTCGACTTCGCCGCGCTGGCGACGCGCTACGAAGCCACCGGCGGCGAAATCCGCAACGCGGTGCTCAAGGCCGCCCAGATGGCGGCGGCGGAGCCGGGCCCCGACGCCGCCAAGCAGATTCACCAGCGCCATTTTGAACAGGGAATCACCGAAGTGCTGGCGGCGGCGGAGGTAATGAAGCAGTCGCTCTATGAAGACCGGCCCGGGCCGGTTATGCCACCGGTGCTCGAAGCGATGCGCCTCCGGCTCGAGGCGATGGAGCGCGCCTGGGTCTGGGTGGCGCGCGCAGCAGTCGCCGCACTGGTACTCGCGCTGGTTCTGCTGGTGATCATGCTGGTTCGCTAACCTGCCGCGCGGGTGACGACGGTCACCGGTCCCGGCGATTCCCCGCGTTAGCTTGGCGGTGTCCCTCATCAGGAGTCAGCATGGACACCGGCGACAGCATGGAGCGCCCCACGATGGATACGACCAACAGCGGGACGGGACTGCCGTCCTCGACTGGCAATCTCAACGCCACCTGGGACCTCGAAGAAAAATACTGGGCCGACAACTTTACCGGCCGGCCCTATGCCATCGGCGGAAACGCCTTTTATGAACGGTTTCGTCCGGCCTATCGCTACGGCTGGGAATCGGCGCAGCACAACCTGGGACGACCGTGGGAAGATGCCGAACCGGATCTGCGCGCCGGTTGGGATCGCTACGAACATCGCGGCGAACATGCGTCCGCCTGGGACGACATCAAGGACGCGGTAAAGGATGCCTGGGACCGCGTTACTGGCCACGCCGGCACCGATCGCCGCGACTGATTTCGAAATTCACATCGAAGTGGAGGAACTGAATGCGTCCGGGAACGCTGGTCGCCTGTGCCGCCGTCGCCCTGCTTCCGGTGGGGCCCGCTCTCTTTGCCGGCCCCCCTCCCGGTGCCCATCAGCAGGCGGCGACCTGGATCATCGATCCTAACCATTCGTCGGTCGAGTTCCGGATTCGCCATCTGGTGAGCCACGTAACCGGAAACTTCCGCCAATGGAGCGGCACGATCGTGGGCGACCCGGCAGACTGGAGCACAGCCACGGTGGCCGTGACCATTCAGGCGGCCAGCATCGACACGCGCAACGGCACCCGGGATGACGATCTGCGCTCCGACGATTTCTTCGATGTGACGAAATATCCCACCATTACCTTTCGCAGTACCGGCGTGGAGGTGAGCGGCGCCGAGCTGCGGATCAGCGGGGATCTTACCATGCACGGAGTGACCCGCCCGGTGGTGCTGGATGCGGAGTATCTCGGCAAGACCGGAAGCGGTGATCAGACCAAAGTCGGCTTTCACGCCGAAACGAAACTGGATCGCACCGACTATGGGGTGACCTGGAATCGCGCGGTCGAAGGCGGTGGTGTCCTGCTGGGCGATGATGTGGAGATTTCGATCGACCTGGAGGCGCGGCTCGATCAGAGTTGACGGCCAGTGCTCAGCGGCGCTTCAGCGGGATATCGGTAGATCCCGGACCGCGGCTGAGGATCAATGTTTGCGAGCGGCGACCGGTAGCCGTCACCCGCACCCACTGGGTGCGGCACTGATCTACCAGCGACCGATCAAACACCAGCCGGTACTGGCCGAGGTCGTTGGCAAACGCCGCATATTGGGTTCCCATGATCTGCAGGAACGCGCCGGGCAGCGGAGCGCCGGTTTCGGGCTCGTACACCAGTCCGGTCACGGTATCCAGCTGCACCGGCCCCGGCGTGGCCGGCTTGGGAGTACAACGTTCCGCGCTCTCGGGCATGTAGACCGGCAATCCCGGTATCGCCAGCGGACCGGCGGTGCCCTGGTTGGCCGGATGGCGGCCGAAAATCCGCCGCGCCTCCGATTCCATCGTTGCCACCTCGGTGGGCTGTTTGGCGAGAGGCGCCGCAGCCACGTCCTGCGAGGGAGACGCCGCGGACCTGGGCGGTGTCGTCGGGGCATCGGCCTGAGCGGGCGCCGGGTCCGGGGTCATCGGCGCCGGCTCATCGTGCTCCGGCTGCCGTTCCATTTTGGGAGTTGGAGGGGGCAGCGGCCGGGGCTGCTGCTGCGACTGCGGCGGCGGTGTTTGCGGGCGGGGCCGGGTCAGCGCCGGAGGTGCCGGTTTGGGCTCCGGCTCCGGCATGTAGACCATCGCAACTTCCGGCTCGGATACCCGCACCGGCCTGGGCGACGGGGTCGAGTCCGGCTGGCGCATATAGAACACTGCCAGCAGAATCAGCGTTGTATGGACCAGGAGGCTTACGGCCCACGGCACCCAGTCACGCCTTGCCCGGGCCGG
>DASSTY010000039.1:0-5593 GCA_035707585.1 Gemmatimonadales bacterium | reverse complement strand
GGACGGGTCGATTCCAATACCGTGCGAATCTATGCCGGCGGGCCGGACGAAGGCGTCAGTCGAGAGCTGCAGCGCTATGCCTGGGCGCTGGGCCGGATCTACCAGCCTGAATTCCAGATTCTTCCGGTGTTTCGGCTCGATCGGATTCACCGCGGGAGCGATCACATCCCATACTACCAGAAGGGCGACCCCGCCATCCGGTTTACCGAGCGGGTGGAAGACTATCGCCGCCAGCATCTCCCGCTCGACACCCTGGCGGCCGTCAACTTTGGCTACGTGACGAAGATCGCGCGGCTCAATGCCGCGACCGCCGCCACGCTGGCCTCCGCACCCGCCATTCCCGACAGCGTAACCGGCCGGAGAGACCAGCCCTCGGGCGGCCAGAAGTGGCTGCTGCACTGGAACCCGGTACCCGGTGCCACGAGTTATGAAGTACTGGTGCGTGAGACCACCTCACCCATCTGGCAGCAGGTGCTTCCGGTCGGAGATACGACGTCCTATCTCCTGAATTTCCAGCTGGATGATGCGGTGGCGGGGGTACGGGCGGTGAACGCCGACGGATTCCGGTCGGTGGTACGGGATTGGCCCGGGGGGATGTGAGGGGGACGAGAAACGGGAAACGGGAAACGGTAGGGGCGAGGTCTCCTCGCCCCCCGGTGGCGCGCGTCGTGAGGAGGGCGAAGCAATGAGAAAGTTGTGGGTTGGCGGGTTGGCGGTTGTGATCGTTGCGTTGGCGGGGTTTGCGCCGAACCCGAAGCCGAAGACCGAGATCGCGGTCTTCTCAGGGGGGTGTTTCTGGGGTGTGCAGGCGGTCTTCGAGCATGTCCGCGGGGTGCTGGAGGCTGAATCGGGCTATACCGGCGGCCCAGCGAACACGGCGCATTACGAACGAGTGAGTGAAGGCGACACCGGTAACGCCGAGTCGGTGCGGGTCGTGTTCGATCCTTCGCAGGTGAGCTACGATCAGCTGCTCGCGGTGTTCTTTACCGTGGCGCACGATCCAACCCAGCTCAACCGCCAGGGGCCCGATGTGGGCACTCAATACCGGTCGGCCATCTGGTATACCACGCCGGCCCAGGAAAAGGCGGCCGAGCGCTACATCTCGTTTCTTACCCGGAGCAAGACCTATCACGATCCCATCGTCACGACCGTGAAGCCGCTCAATGGCTTCGTCGCGGCCGAGGCGTATCATCAGGATTACTTCGTACGTCACCCGACCTCGCCCTATATCGTGATCAACGACGTCCCGAAGGTGAAGGCGCTGCAGCGCCTCTATCCCACGTTGTGGCGCGACCCGCCGGTGCTGATGGCGAGCAAGTAAGTGACGAGAAGCGGGAAGCGAGAAGCGAGAAGCGAGAAGCGAGAAGCGAGACGTGGCAGCGAAACTGGAATAAGCGGAAGTTGAGTGCGGCTGTGGCCGGGTGCCTATGAGCGAGCGATCGCTCGCGCCTGATGCGCTCGCACCATCAGATCACCGGCCACCGCGCTTCTGGCAAATGGATTCAGGTGAGCGCGTGACCTCGGGGCGAAGGCGATCTCATCGCCCAGGCTGACGGGCTGAACCAGCTTCAGTGTAACGCGCGACACATTATCGGCGCTCACGTTCATGATGTTGGAGAGTGGCACCACAACCTGTTCACCGCCCTTCCTGATCAGGAGAGAATCACCGCAGTCGTAGACCTCGTCCGCCAGATTCCAGACCATTGTTTTCATCAGCTGATAGCCGAAAGCCGCCATCACTACCGGCACGATCAGGAACCCGATATTCTCTCTCTCCGCTCCGCGCAGTAATCCTGCGACCACGAATAGCGTGAGAAACCCGAACCAGCAGCCCGGGAAAATTCTCTTCTGCACCAACGTCAGGTTCGAGGAAATCTTCGTCATACCGCCTCACGACCCACGACCCATGACCCACGTCTCATTTCCCGCTTCCCGCTTCCCCTTTCCCGCCATCAACATGCACCACCATCATCATCCCCGACCCCAGGTGCTCGGCGATGTGACAGTGCAGCATCCAGTCGCCGGGGTTGGAGAAGTCGATCAGCAGATCTACCGTGCTGCCGACCGGGATCAGCACGGTGTCCTTCCAGACCAGGTTCCTGGTCGCCACGCCGTCGCGCGATACCACCAGCATGCGCTGGCCGTGCAGGTGAATCGGGTGCTGCATCGGATGGAATGACTTGGGGTCATTGAAAATCCGCAGCTTTACCACCGAGCCCTGCTTGACATGCCAGTCGATGTCGCCGTTCTCCTTGCCCGTGGCATCGTCCCGGATGACCCAGCGCACCTGCCGGCTGGTGGAGAGCCAGTTCATGTCGGGCATCCCGTCGATCCACTCCACCGGCGCGTAATAGGCGGTGTCCACCCCCATGAACTGCACGGTGGCGAGTGGCAGCGTGTTGGTTTCGACGGTGAGCGTGACGCTCTTGTCGGGCGGCTTGTCAAACCAGCGGCGGTAGTGCTCGATATCCTGCTGCACGGCGGCGTTCTGGCGCAGGGTGGCGAACTGGCTCGCGTAATCGGGCGCGGCGGGAGTCGAATCGACTTCGATCATCCCGACCGTGTCCACCTGGGCTTCGAATTCGCCCTTGTAGTGGTTGATGGCCTGCACCGCGTTCACCACGGCATAGCGGCCCGGGTGCTGGAACTGCACCTCCACCACATACCGCTCGGCCGGCGCCAGCACCACGCTGGGCACCAGCTCCTCATGTTCGAACCGGCTGACGTCCGAAGCCACGACCTTGATCGGCGCGCCACCGAACGAAACGTTCCAGGTGCGGGAGCTGGAAACGTTGGTGAGATAGAATCGCACCACCGATCCCTGATGCAGCTGCAGGGAATCATGCGGCTCCCCGTTCACCAGCAGCACGTTGCCCACCCGACCCATCAGCGCAAAGTCGGGGCCTTCCTTGCCGAAGGGGATCAGCGAATCTGCGTTGATCAGCAGATCGCTCAGCATCATCACGTGCTCGCGATTGACGGGCGAGTAATAGCTTCGGTCGGGCGAATCCACCAGCATATTGCCGAAGAGACCCATGCTCTGCTCGATATCTTCGCGCACATGCGGGTGGTACCAGTAGAGTCCCGCATCGGGAAAATGCACCTTGTAGACGAAGCTGCTGCCCGGTGCCACCGCTTCCTGAGTCACTCCCACCGAACCATCGTACCGATTGTCCAAGCGGACGCCATGCCAGTGCACGCTGCTGGGCAGGTCGATCGCGTTGTGGAAGCGCACCACGATCGTGGCGCCCTGCGGCACCCGGATCAGCGGGCCGGGGATCTGGCCATTGAAGCCGTAGAACGTAAAGGTCCGTCCGCGAATCTCCCGACGCACCAGCGTGGCGGTGAGGTCGAGCGTATCGCCATCGTCGAGTTGGAGCGTCTTGCTGGGTCGCGCCACTGGCAGCGTGGCCGGATCCACGCCGGCGCCGGGCAGGAAGGTTCCGCCCGGCGGCGTCAGCCCCACCAGTCCCGGGATCATCGGCATGCCGGGCGGCATCGGAATCGGCATCCCGCTGCCGTGATCCATCCCGGCCATTCCCTCCATCCCGGGGGGCTGCTGCGCCGCCGCCCGCAGCGCGATGGCGATCGTGAATGCTGCCGCCAGCACCGCCCGCCTTACCACGGCGAGACTCCGCGATATACCGGATGAGTCAGAAACGACTGCAGCCAGCCGCTGGGCGAGGTGCCGTGCAGCACGGTGGGCCCGCTGTGAGGCGAGCTGGTATCCGGTTCGGCGGCAATCACCAGCAGGAACTTGTTGAGTGCTACCGGACCGACTGTGGTGGTGCCGTTCTGAACGGTGCCCAGCGATATCCATTGCGTCAGATCGGGCGAGGCGGCCCAGGCGCGGTACACCCCGAAGGCGCCGAGCGTGGTGGGCGCCGGCAGGCCGCTGATGGTGATCTCAACGTCGTAGCTGGCGTGGCCGTCGGCGGTGGTGGCGACGCCGAACGGCGAAGCCGATGACACCAGCCGAGCGTGGCCCTGCACGGCAGGTACCAGCGAAGTGGCGAAGAGCGAAATGTCGTAGGGACCATCGGCCGGGCGGGCGGCCGTGAGGATCAGGCCGGCCGCCAGAGCTCCGAAGAGCCCTGGCAGCCGCACCGTTTTCAGCTTCACCGGCCGGCGCTCCCGGGTTTGGCGGAAGCCGCTGCCACCGGACCGTGATCGAAGTCCTGCACACTCGAGATGCCGGGCATCGTGGCGGTGCCGTGCCATCCCTTGAAACCGTCCAACCGGAAGAGCCAGAGGCCAGTGCGCATATCGGACAGCGCGATCAGGCCGTCGGAGTTCCGCACATCCACGCCAAAGGCGCCCTGCTCCACGCTGGTAGTGCTTTCCCATCCATTGTCGGGATTGCCCCCGAAACCATGCTCGTGGGTGCATTCGCAGGTGTAGTAGTGGCCGTCGGTGTGCGGGTGCTTCGGGTCTTTCAGATCAAAGATCTGGAGACCGTCTTCGTAGGCGGAAACGAAGACGTAGGGCCAGCGAACCTCATGATTGTGCGAGAGGTCGCGCCAGTCGGCGGTCCACGCGCTGATCGGGATGCTGAGGTTCTGGAGCTTGCCGCTCTGGCCCTCGCTCAGGTCCCAGATCCGGAGCGGCGTATACTGATACTCGGTTTCAGTCACCGCGTAGCGCCCGTCCGGCGACGGCGTGAACGTGTGGGCGATATCGAAGCCGAGCCCCGTCAGAGTGAAGAGCTGGCGAGGCGATTCGGGATGGGTTACGTCCCACACAGAATAGCCGCCCAGTCCGGCGCCGTAGAACTTGTCCTGATGAGTGCCGGGGTCGTAGCCCACGTAGAAATCGTGGTAGCCGCCGGCGCCGGTCTGACGGAACGGTGTCGGGTTCGGCACCTTGCCGATCAGCCAGGTGCTGCTGTCGGCGCCGCTCACGATCTTGTCGAGGTCGTATACCAGGGCGTGCTGCTGGTTGACCGTGGCGAAGTAGAGGGTGCGGCCGTCGGAGTGGCGATAGACGAAGGTGTTATGGAATCCGCCCGGCGACTCCGGATACCGGATCCGGGCGACGACCTTGACCTTGGATGAATCGGGGAGACCGGTCACGTCGAAGATGACCGCGCCGAGATCGGTGTCGGGGCTTCCCTGCATGAACTGATACGACTGCGCAAAGTAGTAGTGGTCCCCGATCTTGAAATACTTGCCATCCATCGCGCCGATGCCGCGGTGCAGCTCGGGGTTTTCGATCTTCCACTGGAAGACCTTCTTGGGATGGGCCGGATCGCGGATGTCATAGGCCTGAACGTCGAAATTGGTGAAGCCGGAGATGTAGACATAGGGCCGGCCGGGGTCCTGTTCCAGTTCGACATCCGACGCCTTCCAGGCTCCGGGGTTGGTGACCACGTGGGCCACCAGTTGCACCGACTCGCTGCCGCCGTGCTTCTGGTCGAAGCGGGGCAGTGTGGTGCCGGGATCCTGGGCCGCTGCACCGGCGGCGATCGTGGCCGTGAGCGCTCCAGCGACGAGCAGACTACGCATGCGACCTCCGTGTGAGATGTGATCTCCCGTCATCCCGTCATCCCGCCCACCGTCCGTCCGTCCGTCCGTCTGTCCGTCCGTCCGTCTGT
>DASSTY010000038.1:0-7377 GCA_035707585.1 Gemmatimonadales bacterium | reverse complement strand
GGGGGCGGCGGCGCGACCAATCCCGCTACATAGATGATCACCAGCACCGCGATCAGTCCCCAGAAGGCGGTCCGGCCGGTGGTGTCGCGCGGGCGGGTGGCCGCGAGGTAAAACTGCAGCCCGCCCAGGAAGAGCAGCCCTTCGATCAGGACCGTCGCGCCAGTTGAGTTCCAGAGTCCGAGCCCGGTGTAGAGTCCGCCTTCCGGAACCAGCGGGAGATCGGGGCGATGGGTCACCCAATCGAGTCCCCAGTGGCTCAGCGCCAGCAGCAGAATCATCGCCGCGCCTCGCGTGTCGTGGCGCCACAGAAGATAAATCGCCGCGGCGACAATTCCCCAGATTGCCACCATCAGCAGACTGTGGGTCCAGGGATACGAGACGAACGAAAGATGCGTAAACGGATTGCCCGACGGGGTGACCCGGACTCGTTCGATCCCCGCGAGGAGGAAGATGGGCCAGAGCAGATCGGGGAGCTGGGCCGCGGCAAACAGGGGGCCGAGCGAGGTGCGCGGAGTAGCCCGTTTGGCGGCGAGCGCCAGAGCGAAGTGGCCGAGGAACATGGCTTCAGTTTACCGGGGTGGCCAGATCGTTTCCAGCTTGGCGCGCAACGACGCCAGCATCTGGTCGCGATCGGCGGGGGATATGTTGCCATCGATGTAGCGGGCCGAAAGCAGCCCGGTCCATTCGGTGGCGGGTGGACGCTCCGGCACGGGCCGGTAATACATCGTGAACCACTGCTCTTTCGCATCCCAGCCGACCAGCAGCTCGGCCGGGCCATTCCGGTATCGCATCGTACAGCTGCCCAGCGGGTCGCGCTCCGGCTCGGAGTCGCGGCGAAACCCGCGGGCACCCGCCGTCTGGTTCACCAGCGTGGCGAGTTCGGCCATGAACTGCTCGACGTCGATCGATGATTCTGAGTTCATGCCCGTATGGCGGATTGAATTCGGCTTACCATGGCCGCCGGGTTCTCGACCTCGAGTACCAGCTGGTCGTACGGCTCATCGATCAGCTCGATCACGATGACCCGATCGGGATCGCGCACCAGCCAGAAGCTGCGCTTGCCTTTCTGGAAGTAACTGCCGGCGGTGATCAACCCCGGGATCTGGGTGCCGGGGATTCGCCAGCCGTGCCACCATCCACGCCCGATTTCGCGATCGGTTCGTACTGCGGTGATGTGCGCCAGCGGAACCTCCAATCGGCTCTTCAGCGCCCAGAGGCGATCCCACCCCTCGATCCTGATGACCAGCCGGTCGGGCCGGAACTCGATCGCCACCACGTCAGGGGCCGGTCCACTCGATCCCGCCGACTCGCTCCACTACGGCGAACTTGATGCCGTGCTGTTCGCAGGCGGCTTCGAAGGCCTGCTGCGCCTCAAACGAATTCTGGTCCCAGACAAACTTGGAAACTTCGAGGGTGGCGCCGGGGCGGTTCGCCAGCGATCCGTCGCCCAGCCGGCGGGCAAATACCGCGAGATCCGAAAACCCGACCGACTCACGGCCTGGCATCTTCAGGCTCCTTTCGACGCGCCGGCGCGAGGCCGCTGATACTTCCAGTTGCGCTGCTTGCCTTCGCTGATCCACTGAACTGCGGTCTCGACCCGCCTGGCCCGGGTCTCATCGCGCTTGGCTTCGGAGATCCAGTCAACGTATTCGCGCTTCTGGCTGGGCGAGAAGCCCTCGAATGTGGCGCGCGCCCTGGCATTCTTGCGGAGCGCCCGGAGCAGGTCGTCCGGTGTGGCCGGCGCCGCCCGGGGTGGGCGCCGGGGCCGAGCCGGCTTCCCCTCGTGCAACTGCGCCATCGCTTCTCGAAGCGATCGGATCAGCGCGCTGCGCGGCGGCAGGTCCTTGAGCGATTCGATCCGGTCGAGCTCGGCTGCACGGGCGCGCGGCAGGATCAGCCGGCAGTGCGCCTTGAATCCGGCGGTGGCGCAGAGAATCCCCTGATCCATGAAATGAGGAACACCCCACTTGATCGTCTCTTCGGCCTCGGGGCAGGCCTCATGGATGATCTCGCGGAGGCGGGTGAGAATCGGCCGCGCGAACTCGGCGCTCCTGGCGATGTACGCGTCGACGCGCGGGTCGCGAGTGCCCATCGGTGCTCCCGGAGGTTGCAGATGCTCTGCTCAAGAATACGCCCAATGGGCAACGACCGCGAGGGGCAGGTCGCTGCTAGTCGGTGATAACGGCGGTGCCGCTGGCGCTCACCATCAACATGCCGCCGCCGGAACCCATCGTGATCGTCTCGTAGTCCAGATCCACCCCGATCACCGCATTGGCCCCCAGGGCGGCCGCCTGCGTTTCCATCTCCTGGATGGCGATGTCCTTGGCTTTGCGGAGTTCCGATTCGTACGCCGCCGCCCGGCCACCCA
Source organism: Gemmatimonadales bacterium (assembly GCA_035707585.1). Lineage (GTDB taxonomy): Bacteria > Gemmatimonadota > Gemmatimonadetes > Gemmatimonadales > GWC2-71-9 > DASSTY01. The sequence goes on along the minus strand of DASSTY010000038.1, from coordinate 5,009 downwards.
CGATGTCGCGAATCCCGGCGAACAGATCCCGGAAGATGTTGGCGCCCAGAATGGCCTCGCCCGACACCAGCCCGCGATACTCCCGGATCCGGTGGCCGTCGAGGTTGTCAGTCGTAGTTATCAGCATGATCACTGCTCCGATTCATCGTTCTCATCACCGGCGTCGGGATCCCCGCCGAACAGTCCCAGGCCGTCGAGGTTGCCGCTTTCCATTTGCCGCTGTGCTTCGGCAAAGAGTTCGGCGAATCCGGGCGGTGCCTGGCTCAGTAACTCGTTGATGTCGCCGCCCTGCATCATCTCGTTCATGAGGCGCTGCATGAAGGCCATCAGCGCGGCGGGATCGCTGCCGGGCGGCAGATCGGGGAGCTCGGGCATTTCAGGTGGCTCGCTCATGCTGCCTCCGGCGCCAGTGACGCCATGTCGATCACGAAACGGTAGCGCACATCGCTCTTGAGCATCCGCTCGTATGCCTCATTGATCTGCTGAATCGGGATCACTTCGATGTCGGAGGTGATCCCGTGTTCGGCACAGAAATCCAGCATCTCCTGGGTCTCGGGGATGCCGCCGATCAGCGATCCGGCCAGACTCCGGCGTCCGCCGATCAGGTTGAACACGGTGGGTGATGGGTGCGGTGTAGGAGGAACGCCGAGCAGCACCAGCGCGCCGTCGCGGCGGAGCAGGGGGAGGTAGGCATCGAGGTCGTGGGGAGCGGAGACGGTGTCGAGGATCAGGTCGAACGATCCTCGGTTGGTCTTCATCTGCTCCGGATCGGTGGACACCACCACCGCGTGAGCGCCCAATCGGAGCGCATCCTGGGTCTTTTTCGGCGATGTGGTGAACAGCACCACTTCGGCGCCCATGGCGTGCGCCAGTTTCAGCGCCATGTGGCCCAATCCGCCGAGTCCGACGACGCCCACCTTCTTGCCGGGGCCGGTGTTCCAGTGGCGGAGTGGCGAATAGGTAGTGATCCCGGCGCAGAGGAGCGGCGCGGCGCCCGCGGCATCCAGCGATTGGGGAATCCGGAGCACGAAATCTTCGGTGACCACGATCGAGTTGGAGTACCCGCCGTAGGTGCGCCCGCCAATCACCGGTTCGGGGCTGTTGTAGGTCAGCGTCGCGTCGCGCTCGCAGTACTGCTCGAGCCCTTCCCGGCAGGAGGCACAGGTGCGGCAGGAATCCACCATGCAGCCAACGCCCACCAGGTCGCCGGCCTTGAAGCGGCTGACGTGATCGCCCACCCGGCTCACCCGCCCGATGATTTCGTGACCAGGGACTACCGGATAATGGGTGCCGCCCCATTCGTTGCGGGCGGTGTGCAGGTCCGAGTGGCAGACGCCGCAGTAGAGAATATCGATCTGCACGTCGTGCGGGCCCGGGGTGCGGCGTTCAAATGTGAGGGGTCCCAGTGGCTGGTCGGCGGCCTTGGCGCCATAACCGTGAAATTGCGTCATGAACTCTCCGGTCGGACATCGGTACGTCGGGCGAACCTGGGAAGTTTACCGGGTCCGTGCCGGAAGGGCAGGGGCGGCGCCGGGCAGCGCTAGAACTGCTCCCGATCGGGGATCTCCACTGCGACCGGAATTCCACCGATGCGACCCGGGATCCAGTCGCAGTCCCGGATCTTCGCCCGCGCCGCCGCCGCCGCCCCGGGGTTGCTCGCCTGATCGATCACGATCGAGGCGGTATCCAGCTTCGCATTCGGCAGAATCACGAATCGAAGGAGAACGGTGCCCTGCACCGGCGGAGGCCGCTTTCCGCGCAGGCCAATCGGCTCCGCCTCTCCAACCGGCTGGCCATCGATTCGCTGCCTCACGACCACCTCGTCCACCGCGATCAGATCCTGTCGGCAGAGCGAGGCGATGGGCTGCTCTTCCAGCCTCGGGTCGTTGTATTTGATGATTTCGCCTGCGTTCACCAGAGGCGCTGCTGCCGCCGGCTGGAGGAGATCAGCCGCCGTTGCCCGCCGGAACGGACCCCAGCGCATGGAGTCTGGCGCGAACTTGATGTGCACGGCAACCCGCACGCTGTCGTCGTGGTGACCATCGGGTCGCCCCGCCTTGAAACGACAGGCCGGAAGCTGCCGGTTGAGGGCGCTCCGGAATCCGGCCCCGCTTCCGTCGGCAACATCCCAAACCACCAGAGAAGTGGTGTCCACCTCGCCGTGGCGGGTGACCACGAAGCTCGCCATTCCCGATGTGGTGAGCGCACCGAGCGGCGGATTGGCTTCTCCGCACTTCTTGAGCTGGGGGAGCGAATCGGGACGAGCGCCGGACAAGAGCGCGATCAGCAGGATGCCGAGCATGGGGCCTCGGGGATCAAATCGAAGAATCGCTTTGCCGCCAGTGGTGCAAGGCGGCAGACCGCCCCGCCTGCTAGCCCTGGGGTATTATGCCGGGCAGGCGAGCAGCGGGACACCCGAGCCGTCGATGGTGGTGCCGGATTGCAGGGTCACCTCATACCTCGGGCTCGCGGCTGCGCCCTCGACCCGAAGCTCCAGATGTACCGTCGGGCGGGGAGTCGAAGCGGTGAGATGGCCGCTCAGGGTGGCCGGCGCGGTGTCGTCGGTGAGTCCGTGGGTCCCGTCGTGCCAGCGGCCTCGAACCCCGAAATTCCCGCTGGCATCGAGCCGGGCGGCCTGATTGGCCACGAAGTAGGTGTTGCAGCCGAGATTGAGCTCGACACTGGCGTGGGTTGCCATCAACTGGTCGGGCCGGTCGGTTGCACCGTAGGTGCCGATGAGCAGCGAATCCGCCGGCCCGGCAACGTCATTACTGCAGCCGGTCATTACCAGGGCCATTGCCAGCGAACAGGCCGTGAGCAGTCTGGGAGCGAAGCGATGCATCGGTTCCTCCGGTTCGGGATCCTGCTCTGTTATTGTGCCGAAACTCCGCCTTCGCCGCAACCGTAGCTCATGAAGGGCCTCTCGCAGTCGGGTCGAACCTCATCCCGAGACATTCATGAGCCTGGCACTCCTGCTGGCGCTGCAAGCCGCCGCAGCCGTGGTCACCACCGGTCCCGGTCCGACTGTCTTCAACGGGCGCGCCGGCCAGACATCGCTCAAGCCGCCGCGAATCGACACCACCGCGACCCTCGATGGCCGGCTCGACGAGCCGGCCTGGCGCGAAGCCGCGGTGCTCACCGGCTTTTCCGAGTTTCTCCCGGTGGATGACGTCCCGGCCAGTGACTCGACCACAGTGCTGGTGTGGTATTCTCCCACCGCCCTTCATATCGGTGTGCGCGCCTGGGAGCCCCACGGCGAACCCCACGCCACCCTGGCCGACCGCGACCAGATCGCCTCCGACGACTGGATCGAACTCCTGATCGGCACCTTCAACGACGGCCGCACCGCCACGATGTTCGGCGTCAATCCGCTGGGGGTACAGGCCGACGGCGCGCTGGTCGAGACGGGGCAGAACAGCACCCAGTTCGGTTCGTCCGGCGCGTCGCGCGACCGGGCCGACCTGAGCCCCGACTATACCTGGCACTCGCTGGGGCGGCTGGTGCCCGGCGGTTACGAAGTGGAAATCGAAATCCCCTTCAAGAGTCTCCGGTTCCAGCCGGAGGCATCCCAGGCCTGGTCGTTCCAGGTGGTGCGCCACGTTCAGCACTCGGGTTACGAAGACGTCTGGGCGCCGGCCCGCCGAGCCAGTTCATCATTCATCGGCCAGTCAGGGCATCTCACCGATCTCGAAGGGCTCAAACGGGGGCTGGTGCTCGACGTCAACCCGGAACTTACTGCGGGGTACGCCGGCGCCCGCACTCCGTCCGGCGCCTACGAATACGGTGATGTCGAGCCCCATTTCGGCGGCAGTCTTCGCTGGGGTGTCAGCAATAATCTCACACTCAACGCCGCCGCCAATCCCGATTTCAGCCAGGTGGAAAGCGACGCCGGGCAGATCAGCTTCGACCCGCGCCAGGCACTCTTCTTTGCCGAAAAGCGGCCGTTCTTCCTGGACGGGATCGAGCAGTTCAACACCCCCAACAATCTGATCTACACCCGCCGCATCGTTCAGCCGGTGGCCGCCGCCAAGCTCACCGGCAAGACACTGGGTGCCGACGTGGCGCTGCTCTCAGCGATAGACGACGCCGACGCTTCCGCGACCGGGCATCACCCGGTCTTCAACATTCTCCGCGCCCAGAAGGGGATTGGCGGCGGATCGCGGATCGGCATGGCCTACACCGACCAGATCGACGGCGGCGATTACAACCGCGTGGCCGATGTGGACGGCCGCTTCGTGTTCGGCGGCGTCTATGCCGTGGTAGCGCAGTTGGCCGGCAGCCGCACGCGGACCAGCGACGTCACCACCACGGCGCCGCTCTGGAACCTCCGGTTCGATCGCAACGGCCAGCGGTTCGGATGGCGCACCACCTTTACTGGAATCGGCGACGAATTCATCACGCGCAGCGGGTTCATTCCCCGGAACGGCGTGGTGCACGCCACCATCACACCGAACTACTCGTTTTACCCGAAAGCCGGGTCGCTGGTGCAGCGGGTGACTACCGCGGTAACGCTGGATGGCATCTGGCAGTACCAGCATTTCATTCACGACGGGCAGATTCAGGACCGGAAACTTCACTTTGATGTGAACTCGTTGCTGCGCGGCGGCTGGACGGTGGGCGCCGGCTGGTTCGTGGAATCGTTCGGCTACGATGAGGGACTCTTCTCCAACTACTTCCTCGGCGTGCCCGACGGCAGTGGCGGTATCAGCTATCAGCCCTATGTCGGCCAGCCCCGGATCGACAACAACGAGTTCTACGTCAGTCTCGGCACCCCGGTGTTCCAGCGGTTCGATGCCAACATCTTTTCGCTCTATGGCCACGACGAAAACTTTCCCGAATGGGCGTCGGCCGATCTGCTGATCATCCAGGGCGGCATCAACGCGCGCCCCACCGATCAGTTGCGGTTGTCATTCACCTACAATCACCAGCAGGTGAACCGCCGCACCGACGGCAGTCTGGTGCTGCTCAACCGGATTCCGCGGCTCAAGATGGAGTATCAGCTCGCCCGC
>DASSTY010000037.1:0-9820 GCA_035707585.1 Gemmatimonadales bacterium | reverse complement strand
GGGTGCCAGCGCCGGGAGCGCCACTGGGGTGCGCCCGGAGAGAATGTCGCGCACCTGCTCGGCGGAGAGCTGACGAGTGAGTCCGCCATTCTGCGCCAGCGAGATCACCGCAGTCTCTTCCGACACCACCAGGACGAGTGCATCGGTTTCTTCCGACAGGCCCAGCGCGGCGCGATGGCGAGTACCGAGCGATTTGTCGGCCACCGGGTACTGCGTAAGCGGGAGGATGCACCCGGCGCCGATGATGTGATCTCCCCGGATCAGCACGGCGCCATCATGGAGCGGAGCGTAGGGACTGAAAATCGTCGCCAGCAGATCGGCCGAAACGGTGGCTTCCACCGGCGTGCCCGATTCGACGTAGTCGGCCAGCGAGGCTTCTCGTTCGATCGCGATAATGGCGCCGGTGCCGTTCCGGCTGAGCCGTTCCACCGCGTCGGCAACCTCCTCCGCCACTTCGGATGCGGAGATGGTATTGAACACCCGAACCAGCGGCGATTGACCGAGCCGCGCCAGGGCGTGACGGAGCTCCGGCTGGAACACCACGATCGCGGCGAACACGCCGTAGGTGAACACCACGCCGAGGAGATAGGTGATCATGGTGAGCTTGAGGAACAGCGCGCCCACGTAAATCAGAACCAGCAGGAGCAAGCCCAGCAGAATCTGGAGCGCCCGCGTGCCGGTGAGAAACCGGAGGACGCGGTACACCACGAACGCCACCAGCACGATCTCGAGCAGGTCTCGCCAGGTTGGAAGCGGCAGCGGGAACTGCGCGAAGCGCACTAGGAACCTCCGAGAGCATGAGCGAGGGCCAGCGCCTCGCGGGTGTACGCAGGCTGGTGGACCCGGAAAAGGCGGGCACCGCGCTCGTACGCCAGAGCGCACGCGGCCGCGGTGATCCGGTCGCGGTCGCCCACCTCTGCGCCCGAAATGGCGCCCAGGAATCGCTTGCGGGAAGGGCCCACCAGGATTGGCCGGCCCAGGGCGGCCAGCGCCGAGAGCTGGTCGAACAGCAAGATATTGGCGTCGATTCGTTTGGAAAAGCCGAACCCGGGATCGATCGCGATGGCATCGAGCGGAATGCCGGCCGCGACGCCAACTTCGATCGCGGCAGCGAGCTCGGCCACCACGGTAGCGACGATATCATCGCCGTAGTCGGCGTGCTGATATGACGCCATCTCACTCACGGTTCCCCGCGAGTGCATCAGAATCACCCCACCGCCGGCGCGCGCGATTACCGACGGCATGGCGGGATCGAGCCGGAATGCGGACACATCATTGACTGCAGCGGCGCCGGCAGCGAATGCCGCCTCTGCCACGGTGGCTTTGACGGTATCGACTGTGATCACCAGACCGGGGTGAGCGCGAGACAGTGCCTCGATGACGGGAATGACTCGCCGGCGCTCCTCCTCCTCGGGCACCGAAGCTGCGCCCGGCCGGGTCGACTCGCCGCCCACGTCGATGATGGCCGCGCCATCGGCGATCAGCCGGTCGGCCTGCGCCAGCGCCGCGGCCGGATCGGTATGCTGCCCGCCGTCGCTGAAGCTGTCGGGCGTAATGTTGAGGATTCCGAGAATCACCGGCGCGTCGAGCGTGACATCGCCGCGGCGAGTGCGCCAGCGATCAGCGGGCGCGGCCGGCAGCGCGCGGCCGAGCTGCTCGGCGAACTCCTGAAGTGGCTCCGGCATTTGCCAGGGACGCGCCAGCGAACCGAGTCGCGAGCGGCTGCCGGACAGCACCGCCCAGTCGGGGCCGGTCACCAGCTCGAGTCCGGCGCGCGCCGCCAGCGGCACCAGCGCTTCCAGCGCTTCGGAGGTGAGCCCCGAAACGACGAACGCGGCGGGGAGCATGCCCCCCGCCGCGTCGGATGCGAGCGCCGGGTCCCAACCCCGGGCCCGGAGCGCCTCCTGCACCGCCCGGGGTGAGTGCACCCCCAGCGGTGAGACGATCATGCTCCGGCTGGTTCCGCCGGCGGCACACCGAGAATCGGCGGCCGGGCCGGTGCGCCGGGTTTGACCGGCTGCGTTGGAGTGGTCGGTTCCGGTGGAGCGGCGACCGGCCGCGGCGGCAGCGGCTCGTCGCGCACCAGGTGATCGAGATCGTCGCGGTCGATCGTTTCACGATCGAGCAGCGCCGCGGCGATTCGATCAAGCAGCGCACGATCCTCGGTGAGGATCCGGCGCGCCTCAGTGTACGCTTCGTCGATCAGGCGCTTGACTTCGTCATCCACCATCTGGGCGGTACGCTCGGAGATCTCGCGCTTCTGAGCAAACTCGCGGCCCAGGAAAATTTCCTGTTCGCGGTCACCCACCGCCATCGCGCCGATCACGTCGCTCATCCCGAACTGAGTAACCATCCGCCGGGCCAGCGCGGTGGCGCGTTCGATGTCGTTGCCGGCACCGGTGGTCACCTTTTCGGGACCAAACACCAGTTCCTCAGCCACCCGGCCGCCGAAGAACATCGCCAGATTGCCAACCAGCCACTCCTTGGTGTAGTTGTGCCGATCTACCTCGGGCAATGACGCGGTGAGCCCAAGCGCACGGCCGCGCGGCACGATCGTAACCTTGTGGACCGGATCGCTGCCGGGCGTCTTGATGGCAACGACAGCGTGACCCGCCTCGTGATAAGCGGTAAGGCGCCGCTCGTCTTCGGTGAGCACCAGCGACTTGCGCTCCACGCCCAGCATGACCTTGTCCTTGGCCTCCTCGAAGTCCTGCATGTCTACCAGACTCTTGTTCTTTCTGGCAGCCAGCACGGCGGCTTCGTTGACGAGGTTGGCCAGATCGGCACCGGCCATGCCGGGAGTTCCCTTGGCGATGATGTCGAGACGCACGTCTGCCGCCAGCGGAATCTTGCGAGTGTGGACCCGGAGAATTCCCTCGCGCCCGCGCACATCGGGGGCATCGACCACGATCTGGCGATCGAACCGCCCCGGCCGCAGCAGGGCGGGGTCGAGCACGTCGGGGCGGTTGGTAGCCGCGATCAGGATCACGCCGTCGTTGGATTCGAAGCCGTCCATCTCGACCAGGAGCTGATTGAGCGTCTGCTCCCGTTCATCGTGACCGCCGCCGAGCCCGGCTCCGCGATGGCGGCCGACGGCGTCGATTTCGTCGATGAAGATGATGCAGGGCGCGTGGGCCTTGCCCTGTTCGAAGAGATCGCGCACCCGGCTGGCGCCGACGCCGACGAACATCTCGACGAAATCGGAACCTGACATCGAGAAGAAGGGCCGCGCCGCTTCGCCCGCCACCGCCTTGGCAAGCAGCGTCTTGCCGGTGCCCGGAGGCCCCACCAGCAGCGCACCCTTGGGCAGCCGTCCGCCCAGCCGGGTGAACTTCTGCGGGTCCTTGAGGAACTCGATGATCTCCTGCAGCTCCACCTTGGCCTCATCGGCGCCCGCGACATCGGCGAAGGTGATCTTGGGCGTATCTCCGGTGAGGAGCTTTGCCTTCGACTTGCCGAACGAAAACGCGCGGCTGCCGCCGGCCTGGAGCTGACGGAGCAGGAAGAACCAGAGGCCCAGAATGACGATCCAGGGGAGCGCCGCGACCAGGATGGCGGTCAGACCGCCTTTGGGTTCCTTGGCGCTGATCTTGACGCCGGCGGAATCGAGCCGCTGGATCAGCTTTTCGCTGTTGGCCACCGGCAGGAGCACCGTAAAGCTCCCTACCTTGTGGCCATTGGCAGCCACTGGCGACTTGAAATCTCCCTCGAGCCGCTTGCCGTCGAACACCTCCACCGAAGCCACATTGCCACCATCGAGCTGATGGATGAATTCGGTGTAGGAAAACTCTTCGGAAGGCGTCCGCTCGCGGCTCATCATCTGGAAGAGCGCCAACGCCAGAAGGCCCACCAGAAGCCAGAGGGCGAGGTTCTTACTCAGGTTTCCCCAATTGCTGCGCGGGGGTCGGGTCGGTAGTCGGTCAGCCATCTATGCCAGGTCCGCGATGAACGGCAGGTGCCGATAGTTCTCCGCATGGTCGAGGCCATAGCCCACCAAGAATGCCTCGGGGGCGTCAAAGCCCACGAACCGCAATTGGGGCGGCGGTTCCGGCGCCACGTGCTTGTCCAGCAGGGTGCAGATCGCCAGGCTTCCCGGGCTCCGCTCGGCCAGGAGCGCTGTCAGGCGCTTCAAGGTCTTCCCACTATCTATAATATCCTCAACCAGCAGAATATGTTTGCCGGCGAGTTTGGTCTCCGGGTCGTACAGCAGTCTGATCACTCCGCTCGAGACGGTGCCCGAGCCGTAGGAGCTGGCCACCAGAAAGTCCACCTGGATGGGCCGCTCGATCTGGCGAACCAGATCTCCCAGAAAAATAAAGCTGCCCTTGAGCAGTCCCAGAACGAGCAGCTCGCCGTCCGGGTAGGCAGCGGTGATTTCAGCGCCCAGCTCAGCCACCCGTCGGGCGATGGTAGCTTCGTCGAAGACGATGGACTTGACGGCGCGGCCACCGGTGCGCCGGAGGACTTCATCGGTCCGTGGCATCAACACGCAGAGACTCCGTTCCCGCGAGAGGGAGCAGGGCGTCCGATCGGCAGACGCCAGGGACCCACACCATCACATCGTCAACAGCAAGCACCGGCCACCGGTTCCGCTCTGAGCGAGGGATCCGGGCCTCCTGAAAGCACTTGACCGCGAGCCGGCGGCCCGCGCCGCCGAGCGGTCGGATCCGATCACCCGCCGCCCAGCCGCGAACCTGCAATGGCCCGGGCACGATCCAGGCCGTGTTCCCGGTTCGGAGCTGCCGGCCGGGAGCGGGCTCGGTGCGCCAACGAAGCAGCCACCTGCCCCATCGCAGCTCTCCGGCGGGGCCCTCGAGCGCTGCTGAGCCAAGCGCCACCGGTGCTGGGGCGCGAATCAGGCGAATCCGGTCGAAGGTGCGCTCGGCGGTCCACTCACCGCCCAGCGGCACGCTGGCTCCACTCCGGCCCGCAGCGAACAGTTCCAGAAGGCGATCGGCGCGACGCGGTCCGAGCGACAGCCCCACCCGGCGTGCAGCAGCCTGCAGCAGCGCCAGCCGCAGCGGACAATCATACCCCTCAAGCGGGCTCACAGCAACGGAAATTCCGTCGGTTTCTGATCTTGCATCGAGGCCGGGCCATTGGTCGAGGGCCTGATCCCAGGCGGCGCGATCGGCGGCGGCGTGTGCCGCCAGGTCGAGGATCCGCTGGTCGGTATCGGGCAGCCGCCCGCGAAGCTCCGGCAGGATCTGGTGCCGCAGCCACGATCGCAGGTGACGGGGCTCCCGATTGGCCGGATCGTCCCACGCCTCAAGACCACGCTCTCTGATGTACTCGGCGAGTTCCTGCCGGCGAAACGGGAGCAAGGGGCGGACCACGGTCCCCCGCCTCGCGGCCATTCCGGCGAGCCCCGCGGGGCCCGAGCCGCGGAGCGCCCGCATCAGCACCGTCTCGATTTGATCGTCGGCATGATGTGCCGTGAAGAGAAATCGGGCGCCTGCGGAGCGGCGAAGCCGGCCCAATGCAGCATACCGCCGCTCGCGGGCGAGCGTCTCGCTGGCGTCGGCGCCGAGTCGCAGGCGAGCTGCGCGGAACGGGATCCCGAGCGCTTCCGCAAGCCGCCGCACCCGCTGGCCCACCTCTTCGCTGGCGGCCGCGATTCCGTGGTCGATGTGCCCCACGGTGCACGCCAGCCCGTGGAGATCGGAGGTTTCAGCGAGGAGTGAAAGGAGTGCCACGCTATCCGGGCCGCCGGACACAGCGACCAGCGCACCGGTGCCTCGCTCGATCCCGAGCGTCGCGAGGTGATCGGCGAATCTGATAGCGAGGGACATCGGCCTAATATACCGCCAAAGCCGGCGGTGCCGGCCGGTTCCTACAGAGCGGAGCCGCCCGGCGCCGTTTCGAGCGTGAATCGCGGGATGATCGCCTGAAAGTTCGATCCGTCTTCCCGAACGAAGTCGTAATGACCTTCCATCGATCCGGAGGGCGACTTGAGTACGCAGAAGCTCTGATACTGATGCACCTGGCCCGGGCGCAGGAGCGGCTGCTGTCCCACGACCCCATCGCCAACCACCTCGGTGTCCTGCCCCGCCGAGTCGTGGATCAGCCATCGCCGCGAGAGGAGCTGCGCCGCCTGCGCGCCGACGTTCTCGATTCTCACGAAATAGGCAAAGACGAAATGATCGTCTTCGGGGCGGGATTGATCTGGCAGGAACAGCGGACGCACGGTAATCCGGATTCCCGAAGTCTCCCGATAGAAGAACGGGCGACTCATCGGCTCAGTGCAGCCTCGGCGCGGCGCCGACCGATTTCGCGCTCCACCCTCGCCTGCAGCATCTCGATACCAACCTGGTTGTGTCCGCCCTGCGGGATGATGACATCGGCATACCGCTTGGACGGTTCCACGAACTCGAGATGCATCGGACGCACCGTCGAAAGGTACTGTTCGATGACCATCTCGACAGAACGACCCCGCTCGTTGAGGTCGCGCATGAGCCGGCGAATGAATCTCACGTCGTCCGCGACGTCTACAAAAACCTTGATGTCGAACAGCGGCCGGAGGCGGGCGTCGGCAAAGAGGAGAATCCCCTCGACCAGAATCACATCGCGTGGCTCGACCAGGATCGTGGCGTCGGCCCGGGTGTGGGCGGCGTAGTCGTAGGTTGGCTTCTCGATCGGCCGCCCCGCGGCCAGCGCCTCGAGATGCTCGGCCAGAAGTTCGTTGTCGAGCGCGTCGGGGTGGTCGAAGTTGACCAGCTTTCGCTGGTCGAGTGTCAGATGGCCCAGATCACGGTAGTAGGCGTCCTGATCGATCACGGCGGCATCGACGCCGAGCGACTGGTGGATGGCACGTGCTACGGTGGTCTTGCCGGAACCGGTGCCGCCCACCACTCCGATGATCAGCGGCCTCTGGCGGGGCGGCGGGGAGCCGGGATTCATTCCGCGCCCGCCAGGATGTGGTCGACCTGGGCGAGCTCGCCTTCGGCGAAGCGCCACCTGGGCGCGGCGGCGTTGGCGCGCACCTGTTCGGGGCGGGTGGCACCGGCGATGACCGATGCGACGATCGGCCGGCTGAGCAGCCAGGAGAACGCCAGCTCGAGCAGGGTATGGCCGCGCCGCTGGCTGAACGCGAGGAGCTTTTCCACGATCGCGAGATTCTGCTCGTTGAGCAGATCGGCATGCCAGCCGGACGCAATTCGGCTCCCTTCCGGAGCCGGCTGGCCGCGGCGGTACTTGCCGGTCAGCAATCCGCTCGCCAGCGGAAAGTAGGGAATGAACGCGATCCCCAACTGGCGGCAGGCCGGAAGCACTTCGGCCTCGGGTTCGCGGTGGAGCAGACTGTACTCGTTCTGCACGCTCACGAAGCGGGCGGCGCCCGGCGCCACCGCGGCGGTGGCCTCGTCGAGCTGTGCGGCGGAAAAGTTGGAGCAGCCGATCTCGCGGACCTTGCCGGCCTGGACCAGATCGTTGAGTGCGCCGAGGGTGTCGGCGATCGGCACGGTGGGGTCGGGCCAGTGAAGCTGATAGAGATCGATGTGATCGGTGTTCAGGCGACGGAGACTGTCTTCCACCGCCCGGCGGACGTAATCGGGATGGGCGCCATGACGGGTTTCATCCAGCTTGCTGCCAAACTTGGTGGCGAGGATCACCTGGCCCCATCGGCCTTTCAGCGCGCGCCCGAGGTATTCTTCACTGTGCGTGCGCCCGTAGCTGTCGGCGGTGTCGAAGAAATTGATGCCGGCATCGATCGCGGCGTGGACAACCCGGGTGGTGGCTGCCTCGTCGAGTCGCGATCCAAAGTTGTTGCACCCCAGGCCCACCACCGAGACCTCCAGTGAGCCGATCGGTCGCTTGTCCACGCTCCCCTCCCCTGTCCGGTGTTTCCGACAAGCTAATGGCGCCGGGGTCGCGGACGGAACCACGAGTGATTAACCATCCATTGGTCATGGAGAGATGCCGATGATCGCTACCAAGCGGGCGTACGAACCGGCCGAACCGAGCGACGGCTACCGGGTGCTGATCGATCGGCTGTGGCCTCGCGGGGTCTCGAAGGAGCGGGCGCAGCTCGATTCATGGGCAAAAGAGATTGCTCCCTCAGCGGAGCTGCGTAAATGGTACGGCCACGACCCTGACAAGTGGCCCGAGTTCCAGACCCGGTATCGCGAAGAGCTCCGAAATCCGGCTGCGCAGGCCGTGCTCGATGACCTGGTGCGCCGGGCCAGGCACGGAAGAGTAACGCTGGTTTTTGGATCGAAGGCCGCCGAAATCAGCGACGTGGCGGTGCTGGAGCGATTGCTCAACCAGCGGTTGAAGCGTTCGAAGAAGGGAGGCTGAGATGTCGTCGGTGCAACGTCCCCTGGCGGGAGAAGTCCTGGTGCATCACCTGGGGCAGGATGAGGGAATGATCGACGCGGCGCTGATGGAGCGCAGCGGCCGGTCGGCGCGCACGCTGGTAAAGGAAGGCCCGCTGCGGCTTACCATGATGGGGCTGTCGGGCGGCGGCTCGCTGGCCACCCATCGGGCCGAAGGACCCGTCAGCATTCACGTCCTCAAGGGCTCGGTGGAATTCCTGGCCCAGGGGCAGACCTACCCGCTCGGCGCGGGCGATGTGGTCGTGTTCGGTGCCGGCGTGGAACACTCGGCTACCTCGCGCGACGGGGCTGTCATTCTGCTGACGGTCGTTCAGGACACGGCGTGACGGCGCGTTGACTACTGCGAGGCGAGCTCGGCCAGGCGCGCCTTTACGGTTTTGACAGAGGGCCGCAGTTCCGGATCGGCGTCTCTCCAGAGATCCACGAACGCCGAATAGTGTTCCATCGCGCGAGCGCGATCGTGGCGCTCGTCATACAGCTCGCCGAGCCGGCGGTGCACCAGCGGAAGCAGCACCCCCGGCTCGGCACCAAACCAGCGTTCGACTTCCGGGACGGCGAGATATCGCTCGAAGTAGGCGATGGCAGAGTCCGGCTGGCCAGCCAGGTCAAATGCGCGAGCCAGACTGTAGTCGGTGCACGACCGGCAGAGCGGCACACCGTCCTGACCGTCGATGGTCCGCCGGTAGAGACGAATCGCATCGGCGTATCGGCCCTGGGCCAGCAGGACGTCGCCCCTGGTGCCGTCGATTTGGGTTCGCGCATCGGGGGCCTTGAGCGTCGGATCCTCAGCCAATCCCGCATCGAGCAGCTGCTGGGCACGCTGCGGCCGCCCGGCGTCAGCGTACAGCGAAGCGACCGCGGTATACGGACGATCACTTGGCGCGGCATCGGCCCAGGTACGTCCCGCCAGCGCGGAATCGAGAAGCGCGAGCCCGCGATCCGGATCGCCGGTGATCCGGATCGCGACGGTGGCGCCATAGAGCTGATCAAAATGGGCCTGCCCGCTGGCCGCGGAATTCAAGCTGGCCAGTGACTGGTAATATTCGACTCCGCGATCCAGTTGCCCGTGGGCGAGTGCGTCGATCATTGAAAACTGGAGGCCCGACACGCGGAGCTCGCGATCGGGCGACGCCCGCAGCGTCGCGAGCAGAGCCTGGAGTGAGTCATCCTGCCGGCGTGCCACATACAGCACGGATCGAAACGCCTGAGCGACGGGCTCATTGGCCAGTGCCGGTCTGGACTTTAGCGCCGCGTGGAACGCCGCCTCCGCGGAATCGACACCCTGAGCGAGCAGCGTCGACATGACCACGCCGCCAGCACTGGCGGGCGTGGGCTGCAGCTGGTCGGTGCGCACCGAATAGCGGAGCGCGCTGTCATACTCCGCTCGGGTGTTGTAGAGCCCCGCCAGATTACTGGCAGCCACGTAATTCATCGTGTCGGCCGCATAGGCGGCGCGATAGGCGGCGAGTGCCTTCTCGCGGTCGCCA
>DASSTY010000036.1:0-5398 GCA_035707585.1 Gemmatimonadales bacterium | reverse complement strand
TGTCGTGACGAGCTGCGATCGGTTGGTGCCTCATGATCGTATATCGCAGAGACTCCCGCCGGATCGATCCGCGCGCGGCGCTCCGGAGTCTGGCACAACAGGTGGATCGGTGGCGCACCGATCCGCCCGATCACGACGCGGTCACTGCCGCGCTGATCGACTTCGGCATGATCGAAGCGGCTGTGGCCGATGCGATCGCGCCGGAGCAGGATGCGATCCATCCATTGGCCCGCGCCATGCGGCAGGTGGCTCGCCTGACGGGCCATGTGTTCTGGCACTCGTGCCATGGCGATGCTGAGCGGCTGGCGCTCTGGAGCGCTTCGCTCCGCTGCGAACTTCGCGATCTGCTGACGCAAGCTCTGCCCGAGCAGGCCCAAACCACGATACCCGAGGGCTATGCCTGGTACGCCATCCACCCGGAGAGTTATCTCCGCGCCGCTCTCGACTTTGTGCGCACCGAACGGCCCGACAGCGCCGTCTGTCTGGGGATTCGAAGCATCGGCACCGGGCTTTCTGCTGTCGTCGAAGCAGCCTTGCGTGAATCGGGAATCGATGCGGCGTCGTACACCGTGCGGCCGCGGGGGCATCCGTTCGACCGACGCCCCCGGCTCGCTCCGGGACTTGCCCGCACGCTGGCCGCCTGGCCGCAGCGATTTCATCTCATCGTGGACGAAGGTCCCGGCATCAGCGGGAGCTCCATGGCGGGGACCGCCCAGTGTCTGATCCAGCTGGGCGTTCCGGAAGAGCGGATCGTGTTCCTCCCAAGCTGGTACACCGACGGGCGGCATCTCCGCTCGGAGCTGGCGCGCGTGCGGTGGACTCGGCATCGCCAATACGTATCGCACTATTCGCCGCTCTGTGCAGCGCCACGACGGCCTGGCAATCAGGGCAGCCAATGCCTGGAACTCTCTGCCGGCCAGTGGAGACCGATGCTGATCGGCTCGTGCGAACAGTTCCCCGCCGTTCAGCCACAGCATGAACGAGTCAAGTACCTGATCCGCGACGGCAGCCACTCGGTGCTGCGCAAATTCAGCGGGCTCGGCCGCTTTGGCGAGCCGTTGCTGGAGCGAGCGCGTCAGCTGCACGCGGCCGGATTCACCCCCGAGCCGCTGGGCCTCTCAGACGGATTCCTGGCGACCCGCTGGGTGAGCGGTGTTCCCTGCACCGCCGGCGATGCCGCCGACCCTGCGCTTTTCGATACCGTCATTCGATATCTCGCGTTCCTCCACGGCGAGTGCCTGGGGCAGCCAACGATAAATATCGGCTCGCTCCGCGAAATGATCCGCACCAACGTGGCCGAGGGACTCGGAAATGAATGGACCGAACGGCTGGAGCGACAGCCGATCTTTCGCTCACCACCGGCGAGCGATCGCGTGACCGCGATCGACGGCCGGATGATGCCGCACGAGTGGATCCGGAGCGGAGGGCGATATGTCAAATCTGACGCGCTTGACCATCATGCCGATCACTTCATGCCGGGCTGTCAGGATATCGCCTGGGACCTGGCGGGATTCGCAGTCGAGTTCCGGTTGTCGCGCGGGGCCCGATATGCACTCACCCGGCGATTCGCCCGCACCACCGACCGGGCCGGCGCCACCGACCTCACCGCGCGGCTCCGATTTTACACCCTGGCATATCTCGCGTTTCGGTTGGGGTATGTAACGCTGGCGATGGAGTCGCTTGGCGACGCCGCGGAGCTCGCCCGGTTCCGCGCCGATGCCGAGCGATACGCCGATCTGCTCAAAGGCGAGCTGGGCGGTGCACGCGCCGGCCTCTGGGTTTCGCGATGACGATGCTGATGGGAACAGCCGCCGAGCTGCGTGAGCGATATGATCTGGTGATCTTCGACGCCGATGATACCCTGCGGCGCACCACCGTGCCCGGGCAACCATGCCCGCGCGCCGATGACGAGTGGGAATTCCTCCCCGGCCGTCGCGAGCTGCTGTCATTGCTGGTCAGCAGTGAAGATGTGAACGTCGGCATTGCAAGCAATCAGGATCAGGTGGGACATGGATTGATCGCGGAAAACACTGCCCGCGCACTGCTCGCGGCACTGCTGGAGCAAGCGGGCGCATCGACAATCGATTTCGACGCGATTCAGCTCTGCCCCCACCCCGCTACACTCGACTGCCAGTGCCGGAAGCCGGCTCCGGGGATGCTCCGGCGGCTGATGACTCACTTCGCCGTGCGCCCGGCCCGCACCCTCTTCATCGGTGATTCCCCGAGTGACCAGGAAGCCGCCCACCGCGCCGGCGTGAATTTCCGATGGGCCCATGACGTATTCAGCGACCATCAACTAGCGAATAGCGACTAGCGACTAGCAACTAGTCACTAGCGACTAGCGCCTACCCCCCATACCTCCTCGTCATCCTTCCGCAGAACTCGGCAAACTCCTCGATCCGCTGCGGCGGGCTGGTGTGGTGCGGCAGGATGCCGCGTGATTCCGGAGTGAAGCAGTAGGTGAGCGTCACATCGAAGGGCTCCAGCGCCCGCATCTGGCGATCGAACCACGCTTCGGCGTTGGGCCGCAAACTGTCGGCCCAGCTCAGTCCGGTGCGCAACCGCCGGACGCCGAGCCGCTGGAGATGACGTACCGCGTCATCCAGCCGATGGTCCTCGAAATGAAACCACTGGCAGATCCCCATTTCGGGAGCGTATTCGGCGAACCGGGCTGCCGCCGGTTTGGCGGAGCCGTCTTCCCGCAGCAGCCCCATGTGAAAATGCCGGTAGTACGACGACCCCTCGGCCTCCTTGTGGCGGGTCGTCGCCGGCCACGCCTTCGGCAAATCGTAGAGACTGTACCAGTGCACCCGCGGCACCCGCCCAAGCAGCAGCTCCGCCGTACGCCGGAGTCCCCACTCCTGCACCTCCTCCGCACCAAAGCTGGATACTCCGACCTCGGTGACCCATACCGGCAGGTCGGTGACACCGTAGACATCACGCAGACGATCGGGCCAATCGTCGATCTTCCAGTGATTCCAGTCCAGCGGGAAACCGTGCACTGCCACCACGTCCACCGCCTGGAGCACTCCCTGATCGCGCAGATTGGCCAGAAAGTCGGGATCGATCGGAGAGATGCCGCCCAGCACCAGCGGCAGATCGGAATCCTCCGCGCGTATGGCGCACGCGGCAAGCTTCACCATGTCGCTGTAGATCTTCCAGCCGGGGTCGGCTTCAAAATCCCAGTGCGACTTGTTATTGGGTTCGTTCCACAGCTTCACCGCTTCGATCACGCTGCTCCTCTCGTATAAACGTGGCGGGAGATTCCTGTGGCCGCTCGCTCAGCACCCGGATCGCCTCGCGGTAGCCGTGCAGCGTCCCGACGTCGACGTAGGCCTGCCCCGCGCGCACGGTGGTGGCCCGCCCTCCGGCCGCCAGCCACGCGTTGACCAGCGTCCCGATGTATTCGTCGCGGCGGTCGCGCGCCAGCCAGAGCTCGTGCAGCTCGCGCATGGTACGGCCGCTGAGTTTGAATGCCCCCCAGATCCACGGCGACGCGGCATCCTGCCGCTTCACCTGAATCTCCAGCACCCGCCCGGCCCGGTCGGTGCGCACCGAGTCGAACAGCTCGGGCCGGTCCACCGGAAACAGCAGGAACGAGAGCGGATCGTCGCCCAACTGCGCCAGCGCATCTTCCGGAAACCAGATCGTGTCGGGCAGCCCCACGATGGCGCTGTCGTCGTCCGGAATCAGTGGCAGCGCGCGAAAAATGGCGTCGCACAGTCCGGCCGGATGGGACTGCACGGTAAAGCTGATGTGCGCCACGCAGGTGCCGCCGCCATAGTACTCCAGAATGTCCGATTTCCCCGGCGAGATCACGAAGCAGATCCGGTCTGCGCCCCCCAGCACCATCCGCTCCAGGAGATACTCGCTCACCGCACGAGGGCGCTCGATTCCCTCTTCGATCCGGCTGCCCACCGGCAGGAGTTCCTTCGAAAATGCCAGTGGCTGAATCCGGCTGCCGGCGCCGGCCGCGGGAATGATTCCCCACATCGCGGCTACACTCCGGCCTCAGCGCCGCTCCGCTCAGCGGAAAATGCCTCATTGAGAGCCAATTCCAGATCGGCAGCCCGGCGCTCCGCCGTATGATCGGCCAGCACCCGCTCGCGGGCGGCGCGCCCGATTCGGCGCAGTTCATCGCGCGGGAGATTCAGCGCGCCCAGAACATCGTCGGGGCTTCCGGCAACCAGGATTTCTCGGCCCGGTTCGAAGAACCGGTCGAGTCCCTCCCACGCGTCGCTGATCACTGGCACTCCACACGCCGCCGCCTCGAAGAGCCGCCCCGAAGGGCAATACCCCATCCGGGCCATCGGTGCGCGGGTGACGCTCAGCGTCAGCGTCGACGATCCATAGAAGGCGGGATGGGCGGCCGGCGGAACGTGACGAAGAAAGTAGATGTTGTCGGTCCAGGGGAAATCGGCGGGATACTGCGAACCACCCAGAAGAAACCGTCGCTCGGGAGAGCGCCGGGCCGGTTCGATGAACAGCGCCTCCACCGCGCCCTGACGATCAGCGGCGTAGGTGCCGAGATACGAGAGATCGGCGGCGTACCTGGGGTCCGACGGCGCCGGGCAATGCACCGCCGGATCCACGCTGCCGTAGATCGGCAGCACCCGCCGGGCACCGAGCCGCTGCCGCAGAGCGTCGAGCGCTTCGCCGCCGGTGTAGCTCAGGACCAGATCGAAGTCCTGCAGCCCGCGGGGCCCGATGTAGGGAACCGGTGCGCCGGCGGCGAGCTGCTCCAGCGTGACGGGCGAATCGAGGTCGTAGAACACCGCGGCACACCGGACCGCATCCAGCACCAGTTCGGTAGCTGGAATTCCATCGGGGCAGTAGGATGTGACCATACCGATGTCGGCATCGGCGAGCTCGCGCGCGGCGTCACTTCTCACCCGGGCCCAATCGGGATAGATCACCAGACGCACACCGGCGAGCTCGGTCAGATCGCGGTGAGAGGCGTAGTAGGGGACGTCGCGTTCGTAGAAGGTGATCTGATGACCCCGAGCCGCCAGCGACCGCAGGAGGCCCCGCCAGAGCGTCGCATGGCCGTTGCCCCAGGCGGAGCTGACCGACAGACCGAAAATCACCAGTTTCATGACGCCCCTGCGGCTCAAAACCCGAATCGTACTTACAATTGGGAACATGTGGGTTCCCATGAATCCGGGTCGTGAGCCGGGTCACACCGGCGCCAATCCAGTCACCCGCGAGGGCCGATGACGACGATCCTGCTGATCCGCCACGCCACCACCGATGCGATCGGACACCGCATTACCGGGCGGCTGCCGGGCGTGGCCCTGAGCGCGCAGGGAGAGCAGGAGGCGGAGTGGCTCGCCGCCTCGCTGGGGGGCCTGTCGCTCGATGCCGTCTGCAGCAGCCCGCTGGAGCGCGCGCTGGCCAC
>DASSTY010000035.1:0-2447 GCA_035707585.1 Gemmatimonadales bacterium | reverse complement strand
CCCCTTCTCTCAAGCGAATTTTCCGCGGATCTACGAACAGGAACTGGTGCCACCGCTTTTCCAGCCGTGGGGCGAGCCGCTGCTCGATGCCGCTGCGGTCGGTCCGGGTGACCGCGTGCTCGATCTTGCCTGCGGCACCGGAATCGTCGCTCGGCTGGCTCGGAAGCGCGTGGGCTCCGGCGGCAAGGTGGTGGGCGTCGACGTTAACGCACCGATGCTGGCCGTAGCTCGCGAAGCTGGGCCCGAGGTCGAGTGGCGTGAGGGCAATGCCATGTCGCTGCCGCTGGCAGACGATGAGGTCTTCGATGTCGTCACCTGCCAGCAGGGACTGCAGTTCTTTCCTGATCGCGACGCGGCGGCGCGCGAGATGTTCCGGGCTCTCACGCCCAATGGCCGGCTGGCGGTGAGTACCTGGCGCACCGACGAGGAGTTCCCCTTCCTTCGCGAACTTCGGCGCATCGCCGAACGCCGCCTGGGCCCGATCACCGATCGGCGGCACGTCTTCGGCGAAGCCGGGCCGATCGAGCAGTTGCTGCGCGGCGCCGGCTTTCATGATGTGCACTCCAGCCAAACAACGCGCACCGTTCACTTCGCCGACGGCGCGACCTTCGTACGGCTCAACGCCTGGGCGCTGGTGGGGATGAGCGAGGGTGGCAGGGAGCTGTCAGAAGACGAACGCACGCGCCAGCTGGAATCCATCGTGGCCGACAGCGCAGAGCTGCTCCGCGCCAACTCCGACGAGTCGGGATTGAACTACGACATTGGAGCGTGCGTGGCGGTGGGGAGGCGCTGACCCTCCCCGGGTTACTCGCTTCTCTCGGGTGACCGCGCGAAGCGTCGGATTTCTTGCTGCATTCTCACGCAGGGCAGTCCCCGTCAGCCAGGAACAGGAGGGCGCCATGCCCCATCGTGTCCAGGTCACCCGGTTCGCTTCGCTCCTGCTCGTCGCCACGACCGCCGGCGCTGCACTGCTCTCCGGGCAGAACCCGGACACGACCGCGCCGCCGCTCGCCTCCCAGGTCACCATCTACCGCGACACTTACGGGATTCCCCACGTCTTTGGCCAGACCGACGCCGCCACCGCCTTCGGCTTCGGCTACGCCCAGGCGGAGGACGGCTTCCCTCGGCTCGAGGACAACTACATCAGGGCGCTGGGCCGCCGGTCGGAAGTGGAGGGCGAGGCGGGATTCACCGACGACTGGCTCAATCGGCTGCTGCGTTTTCCCGAACTGGCCCGCGCCGAGTACGGCCGGCTGGCGCCGCACGAGCGGGAACTGGTGGACGGCTTTGCGGCGGGCATCAACTACTGGATGGCTCGGCATCCGGACGTGAAGCCGCGGCTGCTCACGCGGGTCGAGCCGTGGTATCCGCTGGCGCTGATCCGGTATCTCTACTATCAGCAGGGATTCGTCTTCAGCGCCGGACTGCGGCGCGATGAACTCGCCGGTGCATCGCACGACAGCACGTTGTCGGCGCAGACCGGTTCCAATGGTTTTGTGATCGCGCCGTCGCGGAGCGCCACCGACCACGCCATGCTGGTGATCAACCCGCATCTTCCCTACTTCGGCCCCGGCCAGGTGTACGAGGGTCAGGTGCACAGCGAGAGCGGCTGGAACTTTACCGGCTACACCCGCTTTGGTTTTCCGCTGCCGTATGTGGGGCACAGCGACGCGATCGGCTGGGTCAGCACCGACAACGCCGCCGATCAGGCCGATCTCTGGAAGGAGGCGTTCGACGATCCGCATGACCCGCTGGCGTATCGATACGGCAAGGGTCACCGGCGGGCCGAACAGTGGACCGATACCGTGCCGGTAAAGACCGCCGGCGGCATGGAGCGGCGGGTGGTGGCGCTTCGGCGCACACATCATGGTCCGCTGGTCGCCGTCCGCGACGGGCATCCGCTGGCGCTCCGGATGGCGCGGCTCGAGGAAGATGGCTGGCTGGCGGAGTGGTATGCCATGACGCGGGCGCGGAGCATGGCCCAGCTCAAGCAGGCGATGCGGCCGTTGGCGATGCTGTTCGGTAATGTGATGGGCGCCGACACTGCGGGGCACATCTGGTATCTCTACAACGGCGCCGTGCCCCGCCGCGACCCGCGCTTCAACTGGCGCGAGCCGGTGGACGGCAGTGATCCCGCGACTGAGTGGAAGGGGTATCACACCATCGACGAGCTGCCGCAGCTGCTCGACCCCGCGTCGGGCTGGATGCAGAACAACAACACCACGCCGTTTCTGCTGACCGACAAGGGCAATCCCGACTCGACCGCCTTCCCGCCGTATATGGTGACCGAGGGAGACAACATGCGGGGTGCTGCCGTGCGGCATCTGCTGGCCAGTCATCCCAAGTTCACCTGGGACGAGTGGGTCCATGCCGCGTTCGACACCCGGGTGCAGTTTGGCGATTCGCTGCTGCCACGGATGATCGCCACCACCCGGCGCGCGGGTGCA
>DASSTY010000034.1:0-4106 GCA_035707585.1 Gemmatimonadales bacterium | reverse complement strand
CCAGCACCAGCAGCGGAACGGTGCCGATCCAGAACTTGCTCAAGAGCAGGGTGCGCAGCTCCAGCGGACTCGAGAGCAGCAGCCAGAGCTGCCGGCCTTCCAGCGAAATCGCCGGGAAGATGAATCGCGCCGCCACCGCGGCCAGCACGAAGCCCGCCAGTCCGAGATTGGCGAACGAGATCGCCGTGATCAGCAGGAACGACACCTGCTCGCCCGAGAAGAGCGGCAGCATCCGGATGTTGAAGATGTACACCAGCAGCAGCACCGCCAGGAGGATCAGCTGGCTCCATTGAGTGGAGTCGCGGAAGAAGAGCCGGAGATCCTTGAGCAGCAGCTCGCGCCGGCCGGCCGGGACCCAGCGGAGAATTCCGCTCAGCGCCCCGCGCAGCGGCCGCCGCACCACTCGCTGCGATCCTTCGTGCGCCTTGGTGAACCCCGCGGTGTAGAGCCGGCGGTGCAGCGCGGCGCCCATCACCACGAAGGCGCCGGCTGTGGTCCAGAGCAGGGCGATCGGCAGCGGGTCGGCGACGCGATGCAGCCAGTTCATCACCATGCTCGCCGCCCACTCGGTGGGCAGGAAGGGACTGGTCGGTGCACGGAGCAGGATGATGAAGTCGAGCAGGTTGCGATAGCCGTCGGGGCGGGCGAGCTGTTCGGGGCGAATCAGCCGAAGCAGTACCACCACCACCGCGACGGCGCCGATCGCGATCAGACTCAGCAGATCGCGGGTGCGCCGGGCGGGAAAGATGTTGACCAGCAGCAGAATCGTGGCGCAGCCGATGGTGGCAGGGAGCACCAGGAATGGCAGGAAGGCGGCCATCGCCACCAGCGGAAAGAGCGGCCCGCCGTCCAGCACCGTACCGTACGCGGTGAAGATCGGCACCGCCAGCAGCGCCACCATCCACGATGAGTGGACGATCGTCTCGCCCAGCTTGGCGAGATAGACCCGGAACCAGTCCACCGGTGCGGCGGCGAGCAGATCGAGATCACGCGCCAGGAAAAATGTCGAGAGTGCGGTGATCAGATTCGACAGCAGCAGAATCGTCCCGAACGCCAGCAGCACCAGACTGAGAATCTTTCCCGGGAGATACGCGCCGATTTCCGGAACACCCTTGGTGAATACCAGCAGCCGGTGCATCAGCCCGAAGATCACGGTCCAGAATCCCAATCCCACCAGCAGCAGCACCAGCACTCGGGTGCCTCCGCCAGAGCGCTCCCGCCGGAGGCGCGCGAGTGCAGTGCGCCATTTCGGCCCGAGGATGACCCCCAGGCCGGGATTGGGAAGCGGGCGCTCCAGCGGCCGGGTGGCGTCAGTCATCGAGAATGCTGGTGAGCTCGCGCGATGGCGCGCCGCCGGTAAGCTTGAGGAACAGCTCTTCCAGCGTAAGCCCTTCCGATGCGGTCTGTGCTCGGAGTTCGGGCATCGTACCGGCGGCGCTGATCTCTCCCCCCTGGATGATGGCGATCCGATCGCAGGTGGCTTCGGCAACTTCCAGCGTGTGCGTGCTCATCAGCACGGTGCCGCCGCGCTCCACGAATTCGCGGAAGAGGTCCTTCAGCAGGCGGGCGCCCTTGGGGTCCAGCCCGACCATCGGCTCATCCACCACGATCACGTCGGGGCGGTGCGCCAGCGCGCTGGCGATGATCAGCTTCTGCCGCATCCCGTGGCTGTACGTCTCGGTCAGTTCGTGCTTCCAGTCGGCCAGTTCGAAGAGCCCCAGCAGTTCGTCGATCCGGCGCTCCACCGCGGCGCCGTGCTGTCCGTAGAGCGATGCCACGAACCGGACGAACTCCGCGCCGGTGAGCTTGTCGTACACGAACGGGCGATCCGGGATGTATCCCATTCGCATCTTGGCCGCCCGGGGCCTCCGCTGCATGTCGATCCCGCCGATCTCGACGGTTCCCGCAGTGGGCTGCAGGATGCCGGCGATCATCCGCAGCGTGGTGGTCTTGCCGGCGCCGTTGGGGCCGAGCAGTCCGAACAGTTCGCCGCGCGGAATCACCAGATTGATTCCGTTCACCGCGGTGAACTTGCCGTAACGTTTGGTGAGATCGGTCAGACGGATCATCGCTGTCCCGCAGTAGCAGTTGAGGAAACCATTCTGGTGGGGAGATCGAGCGGAGCTCCCAGTCGCGCGGCCAGCGGCAGGAGCAGAACCGGCGGGGCGATCCCGTCGGCACTGAGCCGGACGCTGCTGGCTTCGGCTGGAAACTGACCCCAGGTCGGGTCCACCGCTATCCACTGGCCCATCCACACCTCGGCCCAGGCATGCCACCTCCAGCGGCCCCGCACCGCCACCACTCCGGAGACCGGGCGGGCCGACATCCCGACCGCGCGGACCATGGCGACGAACAGCAGAGCGTGCGCCGCATCGTCGCCGCGGCGAAGCCGGAACGCGGTGAGCGCCTGCGGGGTGCCGGGCGTTGTCGTTTGTGCGATGTGGTCTGCCACCCACCGGCTCAGCCGCCGGACCGATTCGTTGGGCGAGTGCGACCCGCGCAGGATCCGGCGCGCCCGCGCGGCCAGCTCCGGATCGTCCGACGGGATGCCGGGCGCCGGGTCACGCCGAGCCACCGCCCAGCGCCGGCGCACGTTCCAGTTGATCGCGGAATGATCCCGCATCACCAGTTCAGGGTCGCGCTCGATGAACAGCGTGTCGCCGGAGACCCGCTGGCGATCACCGGCCAGCAGCGAGTCGCTTGCAACGCGCGGGTTCAGCAGGACCGCCATCGTCGCACGTACGGGCGGCGGTGTCGTGAGCCGCCCGGCCACCAGCGGCGCGCCCTTCACACCGGTGCCGCGGACCTCGCGGTAGGCCTCATTCACCAGCTCGAAAGCGGTACGCTGCAGGTGATACCCCTCGGGAGTGACCTCGGCCAGCAGGTAACCCTCAGGGTCAACCCACCGCACACCGGGAACACCATCTTCCTCCAGCCGGTATGCCGGGACGGTATCACTGTGCGCCGCAACCCATCGGTGGGTGGTTGAATCCATCGCGGTGCTGTCGGGCACCACGAAGAGACTCTCGGCGGTGATCCGCAGCGTGGCCGGCCTGATGCTGAGAGTGAGCGGGTCGAGCACCGTCAGATCGAATGTCTTGCCCACCGCCGGACGCGCGCCCACAACCGCCCGCAGCGAGAGCGCCGACGGCAATACCAGCGGCGCCTTCACCGGAATCAGCATCGAGTCGGCGTGTCCCGCGGCTCCCATCGTCATCACCAGCAGCGAGTCGCCGCGCATCGCCCCCTCGACCCCGGTCACGTCGTTGCCTGTCGGAATCGAGGCGGCAAAGGAATCGAGTGAAAATCCCCGCGACAGCGTCTGATCGGTCCAGTATCGCGCGGTGCGAATGGGGCCTGGCAGGGTGAGATCGTAGCGCTGCACCACCCGAATGCCGCCGGGTGTCGTATCAACCGTCATCGACGCCAGCCCAACCAGCTGGTCGCCCAGTTTCACCGAGAAGAATTGCGAGCCGGGCGGGAGGCGCCGCGGGGCCGTCGCGAGGTTGGGTGCGGTATCTGCCAGGTGCCGGCGGCGGGCCAGTGCGCCGAGCGAGGCGAACCAGGCCAGCAGCACGAGAATCGCTGCGAACCGCCGCCGGCTCACCGGGGCCGTCCGCGCACCGCGGCCTCTACCATTTCGCGATCTTCCTCGCGCTCGAGCACGATGGTGAGCTGGGGCTGGAAACCCGACTCGTCCGGTTCGGGAACGCTGCCGGCCAGGAGCTCCGCCGCCTCTTCCGGGCCCAGGCGGCCGGGGCCGGCGCCAATCAGCGGAGACGCCACCCGGGTGAGCCGCCACTCCATCGCCCGGTGCCAGGCCGACGCCAGCGCCCGCCTGATCGTGGCCAGATCGGTGGACTGCTCGGCGCTCTGAATCACCACATGGAGCACGAACTGGGCGGTAAGATCACCGCCGCCGGTGACCACCGCCGCGCCCAGATCCAGCGGCGAGGCGACCCGCCGCTGGTCGGCGAATCGCGGCCCGGCCTGCTGATCCAGCCGGCTGCTGGCAGTGGTGACCGGCGCCAGCCATTCGTCGGCGGGGCGAATCACCGCATCCACGGCAAGAAACGCGAGATCGTCCACCACGACGTCAATCACGG
>DASSTY010000033.1:0-2046 GCA_035707585.1 Gemmatimonadales bacterium | reverse complement strand
TGATGGCATCGTCGGTATGATCGATGGTGTAGGGCTTGGCGTGATCCAGCTCGAGCACGATCCGGACTACATCGGGCCGGAACTGGGCGTAGCGGATGTTGCGAACTCCGCCGCGGTTGACGCCGTCGTAGACCTCGCCCGTGCTGTTGAGGCGGGCACCGGTGACGTCGAGCACCAGGCGATCGGGATGTTCGAGCATGAAATCGCGAACGGCAACCGAGCCGCGGATGCCGATCACGATCTCCGCCCGTCCCGGTGCGGCGGGGCGCAGCGCGACGCTCGTCACCTCGCCGCCCGTCGGCCCCGCTGGGGAGGCCGTGGACGCGGGTGCGAATGCCATCGCCGCGGCGAGGAGCACACGAGACAGTCCGATCATGGGGTCACGTCCTCCTGCTTGCGAAGCGAGAGTGTTGCCTGCCGATCATATCCGAATTCGGTAATCGTGAACACTACGTCCTTCGAACCCACCCGGGCGACCCGCATCCGGCCGATCGGATCGCCGGCGCGCAGCTTGTAGCCCTTTCCGGTAGAGCGGTCGCGGAGGACCGCCACGCTGTTGCTGGGGTTGCTGAGGTCCTGATAGACGCCGACCAGCTGCAAGTCCACCAGCTCGGGGCCGCTCTGCTTTTCGTCGAACAGCGATTCGAACGGATCGCGGCTGCCCCCGCCGTAGATGAAAGTTTCCCGGGCGATCTCGGTTTCCTGCGCGCTGGCCGAGGAATCGGCCGCGGCGGAATCGCCGAGCTGCCCGTTATCGGTGGTGCCGCCCACGCGCGTTTCGGCGTAGTGGACCTTGAGCGAGTCGCTGCCACCGGCCGGTGCGCGGGCCGCCACGATGCTGTCGTGCCTGGCGCGGAGCGCCGCGGCGTCGGCGGTCTGGTTGGCGCCGTCGTCCTGGCCCCCGCAGGCCGCCAGGCCGAGCAGGAGCAGAAGGCCGGCACCCAGTCGGTTAGGTGCCACTGGTCGCGCCCTCCCCGTCGCTGTTGGGAGATTTGACATAGGTCCGCACGTGGAAGTGCGCCTCGAGCAGCGCCCCGGTGCTGTCGCCCAGCGCCTTGGCGGCCGCCGCATTCGCCGCGGTCAGGCTCACGTCGTAGGGCACGATGATCCGCGGCAGACTGGCGATATCGGCCAGGAACTGCCCGATCTGGTCGTAGTGCCCGATGACCTGCATCGCATAGGTGTCGGTGTTGAAGGGCACCGGCCCCTCTTCGACTCCCTGCGGCGCTACCTGAGCGAAGGTGACCCCGCGAATCTTGGCGCGAGTGGAGATGTCGTCAAGCAGGTTGGGAACTTCGTTGCGATCGGGCACCAGCCGGCGGAGCATCACCAGACTGGAGCGGTACCCCTCGATCCGCTGACGAAGATCTTCCGCGGTGCCGCGAGCCAGCTCCCGCTTGGCGCTGTCGGTCTGCGCCAGCAGCAGATCCAGGGAATCGCGAACCACCTGCACCTGCGCCGTGCGCTCCTTGGCGCTGGGCAGGCCGGCCATCCCGATGACCGCACCGGTGTATCCCATGTAGCCCACCAGCGCCGCTACCAGAATCAGCAGCACCGGTACGGCTTTCGGATCGTTGGAGAGCGCCATCGCTTACCTCACCGACTGGCTGAGGGGAACGGTCCGGATGTATGCCGAATCGGCCCGCTGGAAATTGGCCCGGATCACGAACGCGGTGACCGGATGTTCGTTTTCGATGACCGTCTGCGCCGATACCGGCGTGACGTCGGAGATCCAGGGCGACGCCTCCAGCTGGCGGAGGAACCGGGTGTACGCCTGGATGTCGATCGTGCGGCCGCTCAGCTGGAAGCTGAGAACCGTGGCGGTCGAGTCGCTGCTCGAGTCTGCCGCGGCGGCAGCGGCGGCGGCCGGATTGGTGACATTGGCAGTCCCGTTCAATCCGATGTCTACCAGCCAGGTATACGCCGGCAGCGCCTTGGCGACTTCGTCGAGAATGTGGGGCCAGACGTAGCGGTCGCCGTCAACCGTCCGGATTACGCTGATCTGCGAAACCAGCGAATCTCCTTGATCGCGGCTTTAAGGGCCGA
>DASSTY010000032.1:0-8457 GCA_035707585.1 Gemmatimonadales bacterium | reverse complement strand
GGGTGCCGGCCACCGGGAACGAGACCGTTGGCGGGTGGAATCCGTAATCGATGAGCCGCTTGGCGATGTCTTCGACGTCGACTGCGGCGGACGCCTTGAATGGGCGGGTGTCGATGATGCACTCGTGGGCCACCAGCCCATTATGCCCGCTGTACAGCAGCTCGTAGTGCCCGGCCAGCCGGCGGGCGATGTAGTTGGCGTTGAGGATCGCCACCTTGCTCGCTTCGGTGAGCCCGTCGGGGCCCATCATCGTGATGTAGGCCCACGAAATCGGCAGGATCGACGCGCTGCCGTACGGCGCCGCCGAGACCGCGCCGGCGCTGGCCGGCACGTCGAGATCAATGACCGGGCTTCCGGGCAGATACGGCGCCAGATGCGCCGCCACGCCGATCGGCCCCATGCCGGGACCGCCGCCGCCGTGCGGAATGCAGAACGTCTTGTGCAGGTTGAGATGGCAGACGTCGGCGCCGATGTCGGCGGGGCGGGTGAGCCCGACCTGGGCGTTGAGATTGGCGCCGTCCATGTACACCTGGCCGCCGTACTGATGCACCACCCGGCAGATTTCGCTGATGGAATCCTCGAACACTCCGTGAGTCGACGGATACGTGACCATCAGCGCCGCGAGGTCGTTGGCGTGCTCTTCCGCTTTGGCGCGGAGATCGGCCACATCGATGTTGCCGCGGGGATCGGTCTTTACCGCCACTACCCGCATGCCCGCCATTACCGCGCTGGCCGGATTGGTGCCGTGAGCCGACTGCGGAATGAGACAGGTGGTGCGATGCCCCTCGCCGCGGGCCCGGTGATAGGCCCGAATCACCAGGAGGCCGGCGAATTCACCCTGGGATCCGGCATTGGGCTGGAGCGAGATCCGGGCGAAGCCGGTGATCTCCGCCAGTTGCGCTTCCAGCTGCTCGAACAGAATGCGATACCCTTCTGCCTGATCGCGCGGCACGAAGGGATGCAGCTTGCTGAACTCGGGCCAGCTCACCGGCAGCATTTCGGTGGTGGCGTTGAGCTTCATGGTGCAGGAGCCGAGCGGAATCATCGCTGAGGTGAGCGAGAGATCGCGGGCTTCCAGCTTCTTGATATAGCGCAGCATCTCGGTTTCCGAATGGTGCCGGTGGAATACCGGATGCGTCAGGAACGGTGAGGTGCGCCTGAGTGACTCGGGGATCGCCTGCTCGTTGCCCGCCAGCTCGTCAACGGTGAACCCCACCGGGCGGCCCAGCGCGAAGCAGTCGATCAGATCGGCCAGGTCGGCCGGGGTGACGGTTTCGTCGAGGGTGATGCCGATCTTATCCGGCGCGAGGTCGCGCAGATTGATGCGCCGCTCGCGGGCCGCGCTCAGGATCCTCGGCTGATCGGCCGGCGAGACTTCCACCGTGATCGTGTCGAAGAACTGCTGATGGGCCAGCGCATATCCCAGCCGGCGAAGTCCCTCGCTCAGCATTGTGGTGAAGCGGTGCACCCGCTGGGCGATCCGGGTCAACCCGCCGGGGCCGTGGTAGACCGCGTACATGCTGGCCATCACAGCCAGCAGCACCTGCGCCGTGCAGACATTGCTGGTGGCCTTTTCTCGGCGGATGTGCTGTTCGCGGGTCTGCAGGGCCATCCGGAGCGCCGGTTCGCCTTCGCGATCGCGAGAGACGCCGATGATCCGGCCCGGGATGTGGCGCTTGTACTGTTCGCGAGTGGCCAGATAGGCAGCGTGCGGTCCGCCGTAGCCCATCGGTACGCCGAAACGCTGGGTGTTTCCGACGGCAATGTCGGCGCCCCATTCGCCCGGCGGCGTCAGCAGCACCATGGCGAGGATGTCGCACGCAGCGGTGATCAGCGCGCCGTGCTGATGGGCTCGTTCGGCGAGCGAACGATAGTCCGCGATGCGGCCGTCGGTGGCGGGGTACTGCACCAGCGCGCCGATTACTTCCGCCCCGAATTCGAACTCCTCGGGCGGGCCCACCCGAACGGTGATGCCGCGAGCCGCCGCGCGGGTTTGCACCACGGCGATCGTCTGCGGATGACAACCATCGTCCACCAGATAAACCGGCGCATCGTGCGCTGCCGCTACGCCGGCGGTGAGCGCCATCGCCTCTGCCGCCGCAGTGGCCTCATCCAGCAGCGACGCGTTGGCCACCTCGAAGCCGGTCAGTTCGGCGACCATCGTCTGAAAGTTGAGCAGCGCCTCGAGCCGGCCCTGGGCGATTTCGGCCTGGTACGGGGTGTAGGCGGTGTACCAGCCGGGATTTTCCAGCACATTCCGCTGGATTACCGGCGGCACGATCGTGTCGGTGTACCCCATCCCGATGTACGATCGGAAAATCTGGTTCCGGGCGGCGATATCCCGCAAAATTGAAATCGCCTCGGTTTCGGTTCGCGCGGCGGGGAGATCGAGCGCCTGCCGAAGCCGGATATTCTCGGGGACGATGGCGTCGATCAGCTCGTCAAGCGAGCCGTAACCCAGCACCTCGAGCATCGCTCGAATGTCGTCGGTGCGGGGGCCAATGTGGCGATGAACGAATTGATCAGCGGGAAAGATGCGAGCGGGCGCAAGCGTCGCGGTCATTACGGCTTCAGGCTCCTGCGGAAACTTGGGGTGTTCCGGGAAAGCCTGGAATTTAATCGGTCATGGGTCGTGAGTCATGGGCTGTGGTTCACGACCCACGACTCACGACTCACGACCCGCTCACTCCCCGATCTGCTCCCGATACGCCTTGGCCGCGAGCAGGCCTTCTACCTGGGAGGGGTCGGAGGGGCGCAGCTTGATCATCCAGCCCTGGCCGTAGGGGTCGCGGTTGATCAGGGCGGGGTCGTCTTCCAGCGCGGAATTGATTTCCACCACTTCGCCGGCCACGGGGCTGAACAGCTCGGAGACGGCCTTGACCGCTTCGATGGTGCCGAACGACTGGTGCTGGTCGAGTTTGTCGCCAACCTTGGGGAGGCTGACGTAGACCACGTCGCCGAGTTCGCCCTGGGCGTAGTCGGTGATGCCCACGGTCACCACGTCACCGCTGGCGGCCGGCTGAACGTATTCGTGCTCGGTGGTATAACGGAGTTGGTCGGGGACGTTGGACATGTTGGCTCCGGGAACGGGGAACGGAGACGGCGCCCACAGGATAGAGCCGCCCCGGGGGTTAAATCAAGTAGAGGAGCCCGCGCCAGACTGCCCGCGCGGCGCGCTCCAGCGATGCGCGATCGCCCTCGTTGTCGATCACAAACGTACTCTGTTCCCGCTTGGCGGCGCTGGGCTGCTGCGCGGCGATCAGACGGTCGGCTTCCTCGGGGCTGAGTCCCCGCCAGGTGATCAGCCGCTCGCGCCGGAGCGACTCGGGAGCGTCCACCAGCACCACGGCGTCGAACGCATCCGGGTCTCCCACTTCAAAGAGCAGCGGGATCTCGCTCACGACAATGCGGTCTTTGCGCGCGGCCGCCGCATCCAGCAGCTCTTTTTGCCGGGCAGCTACCGCCGGGTGGACGATGGCTTCCAGCGCGGTCATCTCGGACGGGTCGCTGAGGACTCGGCGGCGGAGGGCAGGGCGGTCCAGCTCGCCGGCTGGTGTGAGAATCCCGCTGCCGAACCGCGAGACAATGGCCTGGAAGACGGGAGTGCCCGGCGCCTGAAGTTGGCGAACCAGCCGGTCGGCGTCGATCAGGGTGGCGCCCCAGCTCTGAAAAAGCTGGGCGACGGTGGATTTGCCCGAGGCGACGTTGCCAGTGAGGGCGACGTGGAGCATGGCTCCAACCTAATCGAGCCCGGCGCCGCTACAGGAGTTCCCGCTGGTCTTCGTCGCGGCGCGGTACCTGGTGGCAGTGGCGGCAGCGGGCCTCGTAACTCTCGCGTCCGCCCACCATGATCGTGGGAGAGTCCCAGCGGGCCGGCCGGCCATCGACCAGCCGCTGATTCCGGCAGGCGGGGTCGCCGCAGACGACGCAGATGGCCTGGAGCTTGTCCACCATTTCGGCGATGGCCATCAGTTCGCCCATCGAGCCGAACGGCTCACCGCGAAAATCGGTATCGGTGCCGGCCAGCACTACCCGGGTGCCCCGCTGCGCCAGGACGGTGGCGACGCTGACGATCTCGGGGTCGAGGAACTGGGCCTCGTCGATCGCCACCAGCTGGGTATCGGGCCGAACCAGCCGGAAAATCTCCGCTGCCGAATCGACCGGCGCTGCTTCCAGCTCGGTGCCGTCGTGGCTGGAGACGCTGTAGAGTCCGGCGTAGCGGCTGTCGAGGTGCGACTTGAACACCTGGACCCGGCGGCGCGCGATGATTGCGCGGCGGACCCGGCGA
This sequence comes from Gemmatimonadales bacterium, assembly GCA_035707585.1. Taxonomy (GTDB): domain Bacteria; phylum Gemmatimonadota; class Gemmatimonadetes; order Gemmatimonadales; family GWC2-71-9; genus DASSTY01. The sequence goes on along the minus strand of DASSTY010000032.1, from coordinate 4,169 downwards.
ATCAGCTCCTCGCTCTTGCCGCTGAACATCACACCGCTGATCACCTCGATCCAGCCGGGGCGGGTACCGTAGTTCATCTGTCTGCTCGCTCGCGAAAAAATCGGGGATGGGGCGGAGAGGTTACGTCGGGCGGGCCGCCTGGTCAAGCCGCCGGCTCAGGATCTTGCGGTCACCGCCAACCGGGCGGATATTCCGCCGCTTGCCACCTCCCCACCCCCATTCCGGAGTCCGCTGTGAATAAGCAGGAACTGGTGACCGCGCTTGCCCGGCGGCTCGACTGTTCCAAGGCGCATGCCGCCCTGGCGCTCGACGCCCTGTTTGCCGAGGACGGAGTGATCGCCGGGGAACTGCGCAAGAGCGGCAAGGTTCAGATCGCCGGATTCGGCAACTTCGAGCTGCGGAAGCGGGCCGCCCGCGAGGGGCGTAACCCGCGCACCGGCAAGGCGATTCACATTCGGGCTTCGACCGTCGCCGCCTTCCGCCCGGCCAAGGGGCTCAAGGATCTGGTCAACAAGCGCCGCGGTTAGCGCTCCGGCGCGCCCCGGCGAACCGGCCGCATCGGCGGCGCGCCCCGATCGAGCCGGGCGGTCACCCGCCGCCGCCGAATCGTGGTTCCGTTGAGGGCGTTGGCGATGCGCTCGGCATCCTGCGCCGGCAATTCTACCAGCGAATAGGTCTCCCGCAGTTCAATCCGCCCGATCATCGAGCGCTCCACCTTGAGTTCCCGGGTGAGCGCCGCGACGATGTCGCTCGGCGTCGCCGCATCCTTCTTGCCGATGCCGACGTAGATCCGCGACGTCACCGGCAGCGCGTGTGGGGCCGCACCGCCCGGCGCGGTCCAAAGGTGGTACAAGGCACCGGCTACGGCCGAGGGATCGTATCGCTCAAAGAGCGGGGCCAGCGTGAGCACGTCGGCGGGCGCCACGCCGCGCTGGAGCACCTCGACGATCGCGGCGCGGCGGGAAGCGGCTGCTTCGGCCAGGACATCGGGCAGGCCGGGGAGTTGAATGGGCCGGCGCGATGTGGTGATCCGCGCGACGTACTCTTCGGCGCCGGGTGGTACCAGCAGCACCACCGGCCCGGCCTCGAGGAGCTGAGCCAGCCGTTCTACCGTGGGGAGGTCGTACGCCACGATCAGATCGGCGGCGGGGGCATCGCCGCTGGTGAAGCTGACCGACCGGCCCAGCGACACCGCCCGGGCAATCTCCTCCTGATGCGAGAGATCGGCTGCCCAGATGATCGCAGAGGTGGGGTCCAGCGTCTCCAGGAGGTCGGCCAGGACGGCGGCCCGGCGGCTCCATGGCGCGCTGGCGGTGCGTACCGGGCCCGGGGGCGGCGTCGGCGCCGTATCCGCGGGCGGTACCCCGACCGTGAGTGCCCGCCGAGCGTAGCGCTCGGTCAGCTCGGTGGCGCGTTCGGCTGTGGCGCTGTAGATGATTCGCTGAGTTTCGTGGGGCAGGTCGGCCATCAGGGTGGCGAGCGGCTCGTCGCTTTCCCAGCTCTCGGGCCAGGCCAGGAACACAGCGGCCAGCCGCTCGGGCTTGAGCGCGGAGCGGCGGTGCAGCGCCAGCGCCGTGTCGGGAGACGCGATCAGGAGATCGACTTCGCCGGCGCGAAGCTGCCGGAGTGCGCGGGCCATGCCGTGCGCCACCTGAACCCGCCGGCTGGTGCCCGCCAGCGTCTGGGCCAGGCCGCCCCACTCGGCGAGCTGAGGAGCCGGCACCAGCAGCAGGGCAAGGCCGTCCTCGGCCGGGCGGCTGAGCAGACCGGCGATCGCCGGTGCCGCATAGGCCGGCGAAGGCGGCGAAATCACCACCAGATTGTGGCCCCGCGCCGCCGTCGGCGCCGCCTCTCGGGCGAACCTGTCGTTGGCGTCCCAGCCCAACCGCACCAGTGCGGCCGCCGGAGCCGCCGCGATGTGCCGATCCTCGAACCCCGCCACAGCTTCCTCGCTTGTCGATCGATTCTCAAATAGCGCCTGCCTGCCGCCGGGACGGGAACCTAGCGCCGCGCGATCACCGCGCCAACCCCGTTGACTTCGATCCCTTCCAAGCGGACTATTCCACCGTTCCTGCCGGCCCTCTTCCGCTTCGGACGTGTCATGCCAGAACCGCTTTCGCTGAATCTGCAGCATCTGCGTGCCTCGGAAACCGTTGCCATCAGCGCCGAAGCCAAGCGCCGCAAGGCGGCCGGCGAAGACGTGCTCGACCTCGGCATCGGTGAGCCCGACTTCGATACCCCGGCGCCGGCGGCGCAGGCGGGGATTCAGGCCATCCAGAAAGGCTACACCCGCTATCCGCCCAACATCGGCATTCCCGAGTTGCGCACCGCGATCGCGCACAACCTTTCGATGCTGTCCAACGGGCGGCCGGTCAATCCCGATCACATCGTGGTGAGTTCGGGTTCAAAGCAGGCGCTGTTCAATGCCTGTTTTTCGCTGTTTGGACCGCACGACAAGGTTCTGATTCCCTCGCCGGCGTGGGTTTCCTATCCGCAGATCGTCCATCTCTCCCGCGCCGAGCCGATCAGCGTGCCGGGGGATGTCGAATGGGGGCTCAAGGTGAGCGTGCGCGATCTCGACCGCCACGCTTCCAAGCTCACCAAGGGGCTGATTCTCTGTTCGCCCTGCAATCCAACCGGCTCGGTGTACGCGCTGGCCGAACTCAAGGCGATCGCCGAGTGGGCGCGGGCCAACCGGATCTGGATCATCAGTGACGAGATCTATCGGCGCATCTATTACGGCCCCGGCGCCGCACCGTCGTTTCTCGATCTGGAAGACGAACTGCTGGAGAGAGTCGTGATCATCGCCGGCGCCAGCAAGGCCTATGCAATGACCGGGTGGCGCATCGGTGCCGCACTGGCCCCGCCACAGCTGGCCCGCGCGATGGCGGCGCTCCAGTCGCACACCACGACCGGCGCCAATCATCCGGCTCAGTGGGCCGCGGCCACTGCCTTCAGCGACGAGAAGGTGGAGCTGGAAGTGGAGCGGATGGTGGCGGCCTTCCGCCGCCGGCGCGATCATCTGGTCGATCGGTTCCGGAGCGAGGTGCCCGGCGTCGAGTTCGTCGAGCCGACCGGCGCCTTCTATTTCTTTTTCCGGGTCGATGGCCTGCAGGAAGGCCAGCCGCTCACCGGGTCGGCGTTCTGCGAGCGGCTCATGAAAGACGAAGGCGTGGCGCTGGTGCCGGGCGCGGCATTTGGTGACGACCGGTGGGTCCGGCTCAGTTACGCGGTATCCGATCGCGAGCTCGATGCGGCACTCGATCGGGTGCTGCGATTCATCGAGCGGCTCTCTCCTGCCCGGGTGAGTTGAGCCGATGGAGCTCGCCGCCACAATCGAACCATTGACCGGACCGCTGCCATCAGTCGCCTGGCGGTGGGACCCGGAAACCGATATCCTGGCCGGCTCATTCCAGAGCAACCGCAAGGCCAGCGGGCTTACCGGCAGTATCGAAGTGAGCGACGAAGTCGGGTCGATCATCGTGCTCGACGTCGTGAATGGCGCGATTTGCGGACTCGATATCGTGGTCTGGCCCGAGGTCACTTCGGTCAGCACGCTTCGGGTACCTAATCCGCTTGCCGAAGGTCGCGTGGTGCTCCCACCGACCAAGGGTGGCGGCGTCGATGCGATAGACATCGAAGCTGAACTGACCGTGACCGCCAACGCCGATGAGAGCATCTTCCATCTGCGGATGGGCGCGGAAGAGGAGTCGGAAGTCGTTCGGGTGGCCGACCGGCTCTATCTGGAAGTGGCCGACGGCGTGCTGACCGGCTGCTGGCTCACGGGCGTTCCGCCGTTTCCGGCGGGCGGGGAGTACTGACCGGAGGACGATTCACCCCCAGAATTCTCGGCCCCCACGGCTCCAGCGCCAGCGAGCTGACCGAGGCCGGGTCGATCACCAGCCGCGACGCCAGATCGAGCGGCATCCCGAGATAAAACGCCAGGATCGCCTTGATGACATCGCTGTGGCTCACCACCGCGACGGTGCCGCGCGCGTACTGCTCACGGAGCGATTCGATTGCTGAGACGCTGCGCGCCTGCAGCTCCAGCGCAGTTTCGCCGCCGGGAATCCGGGTCGCACTTCGATAGGTGTTGTAGGTACGCCAGTGAGGGTCGGCGGCCAGCTCTTCCAGCGTGCGACCACTCCAGTCGCCGTAATTCACTTCCT
>DASSTY010000031.1:0-9959 GCA_035707585.1 Gemmatimonadales bacterium | reverse complement strand
GTCGAGGGCTCGCGCCAGTTCGAGGTGAAGTCGACTAACGGTGACACGCACCTGGGCGGCGACGACTTCGACCAGCGGATCATCGACTGGCTGGTGAGCGAGTTCAAGCGTGACCAGGGGATCGATCTTTCCAAGGATCCGATGGCGCTCCAGCGGCTCAAGGAAGCCGCCGAAAAAGCCAAGATGGAGCTCTCCACCACTCAGCAGACCGACATCAATCTGCCGTTCATCACGGCCGATCAGTCGGGGCCCAAGCATCTCAACTACACGCTGAGCCGGTCCAAGTTCGAACAGCTGGTGGACGACCTCATCAAGCGCACCATTCCGCCGATGCAGCAGGCGCTCAAGGACGCCGGGCTCGATCCCAAGAGCATCGACGAGGTGATTCTGGTGGGCGGATCCACCCGCATCCCGAAGATCCAGGAAATCGTCAAGGACTTCTTCGGCAAGGAGCCCAACAAGTCGGTCAACCCCGATGAAGTCGTGGCGATCGGCGCGGCGATTCAGGGCGGCGTGCTGGGCGGCGAGGTCAAGGACGTCCTCCTGCTCGATGTCACTCCGCTCTCGCTCGGCATCGAGACGCTGGGCGGCGTCACCACCGTACTGATTCCGCGGAACACCACTATCCCGACCAAGAAGTCGGAGGTGTTCTCCACCGCCGAAGACAACCAGACCACGGTCGAGATCCACGTGCTCCAGGGCGAACGGCAGATGGCCGCCGACAACCGGACCATCGGCAAGTTCCAGCTCACCGGAATCCCGCCCGCACCGCGCGGCCGGCCCCAGGTGGAAGTGACCTTCGACATCGACGCCAACGGCATCCTGCACGTGTCGGCCAAGGACCAGGCCACCGGCAAGGAGCAGAAGATCCGGATCGAGGCGTCGAGCGGCCTGAGCGATCAGGAGATCGACCGGATGGTCAAGCAGGCCGAGCAGCACGCGTCGGAAGACAAGTCGCGCCGCGAGCAGATCGAGGCCCGCAACCAGCTCGATGCGCTGGTCTACAAGGTGGAGAAGGACAGCCAGGAGTGGGTCGACAAACTGAGCGCGGATGTGAAGAGCCGGCTCGACGCGTCGGTCGAAGGCGGCAAGCAGGCGCTCCGCGCCGGCGACCCCGACACGATCCGCCGCGCGCTCGACGAACTCAACGCCGCGTACTCGGCGGCTGGCGCGTCGCTCTATCAGGGCGCCCAGGCCGGCGGGGCCGAAGCGGGGCCAACCCCGGGTGCCGAAGCCCCCGGCGGCCAGCCCGGCGCGCAGCCGGAGGACGTGGTCGAAGCCGACTACGAAATTGTCGACGACACCAAGAACCGGTAAGGGCGCGCTGCGCGCGCCCCACAGCGCTCCACGCGCGCCCATGGTCGAGGACGAGCTCCGCAGCTTCATCGCGGAGCTCCCCAAGACTGAAACGCATCTGCACATCGAAGGGGCGCTGCCGCTCGAGCTGCTTCGGACGGTAGCCCCCGATCGATTCGCCTCTGCCGCCCCGCCCTGGTGGGCCCCCGATTTCCGCTATCCCGGTTTCGCCGAGTTCGAAGAAATCCTGCTGGCCCACGCAGCGCTCTGGTATACCTCGCCCGAGCGGTACCACCTCGCTGCCCGGGAAATCTTCCGCGGCCTCCAGGCGCAGAATGTTCGCTACGTCGAAACCAGTTTCCATCTGCCCATCACCCGCCTGATTCAGGCCGATGGCCGCGAGATCCTGGCCGCCATCCTGGATGCGGCCCCGCCGGGGATGACCGTCGAGGTATTCGCCGGGATGCGGCGGATCGACTACACGCCCGACCTGGCCCCGGTCATCGATTCTCTGGCCGCGTGGGATCAGCTTGCCGGGGTGGACCTGCACGGAGTGGAAACGTGGGAGCTGGAATCGTGGACGGCGCCGGTCTGGCGCAGCATTACCGAAGCAGGCAAGGTCGCCAAGGCGCATGCCGGCGAGTTCGCCGGCGCCGAATCGGTGCGGCAGGTAATGGAAGAGCTCGGCGTGACGCGCGTCCAGCATGGGATTCGGGCAGTCGAAGACCCGGCGGTCGTAGCCTTGCTCCGCGAGCGGGACGCTACCTGCGACGTCTGCGTCAGCAGCAATGTCAAGCTGGGCGTGGTGCCGTCGTATCAGTCGCACCCGATCGCCCGGCTGGTCGAGGCCGGCGTCCGCTGCACCCTCAGCACCGACGATCCCTTCTGCTTTGGCGGGTCGCTGAGCGAGGAGTACCTGCACGTGGCCCGGGCTTTCGGGTGGGGGCGCCGGGAACTGGCCGGCCTGGCCGCCAACGGTTTCCAGGTGGCCCGCCTAGCCGAGGCAGAGCAGTCTCAGGCACTCAGCGAGCTGGCGCGGCTGGCCGGCGCCGAGCCCGGACGGAACCCCGCCAGCAGGGGGGCTGTTTCGTTCTGCGACTGAAACCGCGGATCATGCATCAGCAGTAGAGACAGGATAGTATTCATCGTGTGTCGTAAACCAGTCACCCGCAGCATCTGGAAGGCCGATGCCCACTCGTAACCTCAACTGGCTCAAGTTCGGCGGCCTCGTAGGGCTGGCATTCGCCCTGGGGCTCCTCTTCGCTGGCCTCCTCGATCTACCTCGCGGCTCCGCCGCTCAAGAGGCCGTTCACCAGGTTCTGGCCACCGTACCTCCCCCCTCCATCCCCGAAGCCAAACCCCTGCAGAATCTGAGCGAGGCGTTCGCGAGCGTGGCAGCGGCGGTGCGTCCCAGCGTCGTTTACATCAGATCACAGCATACTGAAAAGACCGCCCAGCGCCGGCTTCCGCCGGGGATGGAGCGGTTCTTTCCCCGTTTTCAGCAGCAGCCTCAGTTTGAGGAGGGGAGCGGTTCCGGCTTCATCGTCTCGACTGACGGCTACATCCTGACCAACAATCACGTGGTCGAGGGGGCCGACGAAGTTCGGGTCCGGCTGCTCGACCGCCGCGAGTTCACCGCCAAGGTGGTCGGCACCGATCCCAACACCGACATCGCCGTACTCAAGATCCCGGCAACGGGGCTCACGCCGGTTGCGCTGGGCAACAGCGACGATGCCCGGGTGGGCGAGTGGGTGCTCGCCATTGGCAATCCGCTGGGCGATAACCTCAACTTCACCGTGACCAGCGGTATCGTAAGCGCCAAGAACCGCCGGCTCGACGAGCTGCAGCGGAGCGCGCTCAGCATCGGCGATTTCATCCAGACCGATGCCGCCATCAACCCCGGCAACTCGGGCGGTCCGCTGGTGAATGTTCGGGGCGAAGTGATCGGAATCAATTCGGCGATCGCCAGTGAGACGGGGTACTACTCCGGCTACGGCTTTGCGGTGCCGATCAATCTGGCGCGCAACGTCATGAATCAGCTGATCACCACCGGCAAGGTGGAGCGCGCCGGGCTCGGCATCAACATCCGCGATGCCAGCGTCAACGACGCCGATTACGTCGGGCTCCCCGAACCAACCGGCGTGCTGGTGGTCAACGTCAACGACGGCTCGCCGGCCGACAAGGCCGGAATCAAGGGCGGCGACGTGATCGTCGCACTCGACGGCAAGCCGGTGGAGCACGTCGGCGAACTCCAGCAGGAAATCGGCTTCCGCAAGCCGGGCGAAACGGTGAAGGTGGAAGTGGCGCGGAAGGGTGGTGCGCACAAGACCTTTACCGTCAAGCTGGAGCCGCTGCCGGAAGCGGCCGGCCAGGAAGCGGTTGATTCCGGCCAGCAGGGCGGCGGCAACGACTCCCAGAGCGGAATCATCGGCGACCAGCTCGGCATCGACGTACAGACGCTGACGCCCGATCTGCGGGAGCAGCTCTCGCTCAAGCCCGATGTGCATGGGGTGATCGTCACCAGCGTAACCCCGGGCGGCCCCTCGTGGAACATGCTCCGGCCGCCGATCAACGGTCAGGTGGTGGACATCATCACCGGCATTGAGAACATTCCGGTCTCGAGCGAAGCCGATCTCCGCAAGGCGCTGGCGAAGTTCAAGACCGGCGCGGTGGTGACCGTGCATTGCCTGGAGCCGGGGCCGGACGGCCTGCAGCCGGTGGTCTGGCGAATCCGGCTGGGCGGAACCTGATCAGCAGCCGCCGGCCAGACACGACGCGGGCGACCTCATGGTCGCCCGCGTTTTGTTTGCAGACCGGCTCCGCCCGTGCGCCGGCGTGAGCCGGCTCACCGGGAACGGCGCCGTTGAGAGATAGCTTCTTCCATGGCTCTCGACGGCGTCATTTTCGATGTTGATGGTACCCTGCTGGACACCAACCCCACCCACGTGGAAGCGTGGGTGCAAGCGCTGGAACAGTCGGGTTACCGGATTCCGGCCGACCGGATCGAAGTGGAAGTCGGCAAGGGCGGAGATCATCTGGTTCCGGCGCTGATCGGCGCCCGGGCCGACCAGCGCGACGGCGACGCCATTCGGGCCGCTCACGCCGACCGATTCGCCGCACTGGCCCGCGAGCGGCAGTTCGCAGTCTTTCCCGGTGCGCTCCAGCTGATCGATGCCATTGGCCGGAGAGGAATCCGAACCGCGCTCGCCACATCCAGCAGGAAATCCCAACTTGAAGCGACCTGCCGGAGCGCGGGCGTGGACCTCGTGTCAGCCGTCGATGTGCTGGTGACGGCGGACGATGCGTCGTCGAGCAAACCGTCGCCCGATCTGGTGCGGAGCGCGGTGGACAAACTGGAACTCTCGCCGGCTCAGTGCGCCATGGTGGGAGATACTCCCTACGACGCCGAAGCCTGCCTCGGCGCCGGGGTCGTCTGCCTGGGAGTGCGGTCGGGCGGTAACTCGACCGAGGCGCTGCTGGGGGCCGGTGCCCGCGCGGTATGGGACGACACCGCCGCACTGCTGAACGAACTGGATGAGGCGCTGAGCACCGCATCGCCCGGCAAGGCACACCTCACCTGGGATCGTCTCGAGCAGCTCATGCGCCAGGCGCTCGCGGTGGCGCGCGACGGATTGGAGCACGGCGAGGCGCCGATCGGAAGTGTCATCGCCGATGGAGACGGACAGGTCGTGGCGCGCGGCTACAACGAGATGCAATGCACCGGACAGAAAACGGCGCACGCGGAGATTGTGGCGTTCCGCGCAGCGGCAGGACGCATTGCCATGCACGCCCGGGACCTGATCCTGGTTTCGACACTGGAACCGTGCGTCATGTGTACCGGCGCCGCCATGGAAGCCGCGGCAGACATGATCGTGTTCGGCCTCCCCGCCCCGGCCGACTCCGGCACCGGGCGGGTACGGCCACCGGTAAGCCAGGGGACCCAGATGCCGCGGATCATCGGTCGCGTCCTGCCGGACGAGAGCCGGGCGCTCTTTGGGGAGTGGCTGGCCCGCCACGGCGAGGGGCCGCAGGCGGGGTACATCCGCCAGCTTCTGGAGGCGACCGGGCCGGGAGGCGAAGCGGCTTGAGAGGGTGGTCTGGCGTAACGGCCGACCGGACCGTACTGTAGCGCGGGTACTTTGCTCAACCCTTCCCCGGAGAGCCCGATGCACCCCCTTCGAACCCGGTCCCGCGCCTGGCTTGTCGCGGCGGCGGCGCTGGCGCTGAGCCTCGCTGCCTGCTCGTCGGATCAGAACAATCCCGCAGGTCCCTCAGGATCGGACTTTGCGCGCGGTGGAAGCCCCGGCCCTGATCTGCACGCTGCCATCGCCGCCAAGAACAACCACGTCGACGAACTGATGCGCAATGCCGATGTCGCCGGAGTGGCAGTGGGGCTCAACGAGGCCGGGAAGCCGGCGGTCAAGATCTACCTGGCGCACGGCGCCGCCCGGGTTCCAACTTCGCTGGACGGCGTGCCGGTGGACGTAGAGATCACCGGACCGTTCTCGGTCCTGCCGCTCGGGAAGGGTAACAAGCCGGACAAGAACCCCCATGGCGGTGGTGGCGGCGGCGGCGGGAGCCTGTCGCCCACCAGCCGCTGGCCGCGGCCGGTCCCGATCGGGATCTCCACCGGCAACATCGGCGAGTGCTCGGCCGGAACCATCGGCGCGCGCGTCACCTCGGGCACCAGGACGTACGCGCTGAGCAACAACCATGTGTTCGCGCTGGAAAACACCGCTGCGCCGGGGAGCGCCATCCTCCAGCCGGGCCGGTACGATACCGGCTGCAACTCCAGCCAGGCCGACCAGATCGGCACCCTAGCCAAGTTCAATACCATCAGCTTCAGCAAGAACAACACGGTGGACGCGGCGCTGGCCGAAGTGGATCCCGCCAACCTGGGCAACAGCACACCCTCGGGCGGCTATGGAACGCCGAGCTCCACTACTCGCACCGCCACAGTGGGAATGGCGGTTGAGAAGTATGGGCGCACTACCGCGCTCACCCATGGCACGGTGAGCGCCGTGGATGCCACGGTCAATGTCCAGTACACCAGCGGCGTGGCGACGTTCGTTAATCAGATCATCATTTCGGGGGGCCACGGCGCGTTCAGCAAGGCGGGCGACTCGGGTTCGCTGATCGTGACCGACGACGGCAGCCACAACCCCGTCGGCCTGCTGTTTGCCGGCTCCAGCCGGACCACGATCGCCAACCCGATCAACGATGTCCTCCAGACGATGGGTGTGACGATCGACGGGAAGTAAACGCTGTGCTGGTACGTCTTGCGCTGCTCGTCATGCTCGGGGCCGGTGCCTCGGGCATGGCGTGCGGCCGCAGCAACGCACCGCCGGCCGCACCGGCGGGAGCAGAGAGAGCCGATACCGTGACGATCGAGTCCGTTCTGGCCCGCCACACCGATTCCCTGATGGCCGTCCCCGGCGTGGTAGGGGTGGCGCGCACCGAGCGCGGCGGCAAACCGGCCATCATGGTGCTGGTCGACACGCTCACGACCCAGCTCCGGAAAGCGCTGCCCGACTCACTCGAAGGCTATGAGGTGGTGATCAACGAAAGCGGCGTGATTCGCGCGCAGTAACGCAGAAGTCGCCCTCGCGGCCGGTCGGGTTATCTTGTGAATTGACCTCAGACCGGAGCCCCCATGAGCAGCCGGCCGTTCCGAATTCCACTGTCCGCCATCGTGCTGGTAGCCCTGACCCTGGCCGGGTGCGATCGTTCGTCGCGCTCGAACGGCTCGGCGCAGGCTGCCGGCGCGACCGCCACCGATTCCATGCCGATTCCACAGCGCCTCGCCCAGTACACCCCGGTCCGCCTTACCACCGATCTCAGTGCGCTCTCCCCGTCCGATCGAAAGATCATTCCGATTCTGATCGACGCGGTGCGAGAGATGGACCCGATCTTCTGGGATCAGGCTTACGGCTCGCGCGATTCGCTGCTGGAGTCGATCAGCGACTCATCGCTCAGGCGCTACGTCGAGATCAACTACGGCCCGTGGGATCGGCTCCATGGGAACGCGCCGTTCGTCCCCGGCGTCGGGCCCAAGCCGGACGGGGCCAATTTCTATCCGCACGACATGACGCGGGAGGAGTTTGACAGCGCCGCCGCCGCGGCTCCCGGCAGCGGGGCGGCGCTCCGGAGTCTCTACACTCTGGTGCGGCGCGACAGCGCGGGGCATCTGATGGCGGTGCCGTATCACGTGGCGTACGCTGCGGAGCTCAACCGCGCCGCGACCCTGCTCCGCAAGGCGGCCGCACTGGCCGACGACCCCGGGCTCAAGCGTTACCTCCAGCTCCGCGCCGACGCGCTGGTGAGCGACAACTATCAGCCGAGCGACTTCGCGTGGCTCGATATGAAGAACAACACCGTGGACGTGGTCATCGGGCCGATCGAGACCTACGAAGACGGGCTGTTCGGCTACAAGGCCGCCGCCGAGGGCTACGTACTGGTGAAGGACCAGGACTGGAGCAAGCGACTGGCGCGCTACGTTTCGCTCCTTCCCGGACTTCAGCGGGCGCTGCCGGTTCCGGAACAGTACAAGCGGGAAACTCCTGGAACCGATTCCGATCTCAATGCCTACGACGCGGTGTACTACGCCGGTCAGGCCAACAGCGGCGGCAAGACGATCGCGATCAACCTGCCCAACGACGAAGAAGTCCAGCTCAGGAAGGGCACCCGCCGGCTGCAGCTCAAGAACGTGATGCGGGCCAAGTTCGACAAGATCCTGGTTCCGATCGCCGATATTCTGATCGCACCCGATCAGCGCCAGTACATCGACTTCGATGCCTTCTTCCAGAACACCATGTTCCACGAAGTGGCCCACGGGCTCGGCATCAAGAACACCATCAATAACAAGGGCACCGTACGCGAGGCGCTGAAGGATGAGTACAGCGCGCTGGAGGAAGGAAAGGCCGATGTCCTGGGCCTCTGGATGATCGGGCGGCTGGCGGATCAGGGTGAGCTCAAGGTAGACATGCGCAAGAATTACGTCACCTTCCTGGCCAGCATCTTCCGCTCGGTGCGATTCGGTGCGGCCGATGCGCATGGCCGGGCCAACCTGGCGCGGTTCGGGTTTTTCGAGAAGATGGGCGCGTTCACCCGCTCGTCCGACGGCACCTACCGGGTGGACTTCGACCGGATGCGCGCCGCCACCGACTCGCTGTCGAGTTACATCCTGCAGCTGCAGGGCAATGGCGACTACGCCGGCGTCAAGCAGTACATGGCGACGGACGGCACGATCTCCCCCACGCTGGCGGGCGATCTGGCGCGACTCAAGACCGCCGGGATTCCCGTCGACGTGATCTTCCAGCAGGGGCCTGACGTGCTGGGACTGGCGCCGTGATGCGGCGGAGCGAGTAATGCGGGGTTGGCGAATCGGTGCGGCTCTGGTCGTGGTGGCGATTGCGCTGGCGGGATGGTGGTTCTGGTCGGGCCGGGGGCGCCGCTGGCGAAGTCCCAACGACCCCGCGGCGGTGCGCGCCTGGGTAACTCTCGCCGGCGATTCGCTGCAGGTGGTGATCTACTGGCGCGCGGTAGACAACTCGGTGGGGCCGCTGCGCTCGCGGGTGACATTCGATCAGTCCGAGGCCACGGTGCAGCACCCGGTCGAGCTGGCCGGGAGCGACACCACCTGGTTCGTGGCACCGGAAGCGGGGATCACCGCTACCGGGCAGGCCTGCATCGAAAACAACGACGCCCGCAACTGCACGCCGTGGCAGTTCGTCCGACCCGCGGCCCGAGCCGGCAGCGACAGCGAGCTGGCGCACCCCGGTACTCGCATCGTGATCCGGCCCGAGGGGATGCAGGTGGATCCCGACATCGGCGGACGCTGCACCGCGTGGCGCCAGGCCCACCCCGATTCGTCGCCCTGGGTTTCGATCAACCAGCAGGCGGTGCCTTCCTGCACCGGCCCCAACGGACAGCCGACCCTGGCCAAGTTCTGCGCCTTCGCGGTGCTGCCCGACGGGCGCCGGGTCAAGACCGGCGCCTCGCGCAACAACGCCTACTGCGACCAGCTGTTCCGGCGCTGGGTGAGCGAACGGGCGCTCTGAGTATTGTACGGCGAGGGACCGGGGTGTAAGATCAGTCCCTCCAGCGAACGTGGCGAAACTGGCAGACGCGCAGGACTTAGGATCCTGTCCCGAGAGGGGTGCGGGTTCGACTCCCGCCGTTCGCATCCGGAGCACCGCTTACTCTCCCCGTCGGCCTGCGGCTCGACTCCCGCCGTTCGCATGGATGGAAGACGGACAGACGGACAGACGGACTGACGGAAGGTGGGCGGGAGGACGGGAAGACGGGAAGACGGGAAGACGGGAGGACGGGATGACGGGAGCGCGCGGGGGGCGCGGCCGTCATCCCGAGCGAGCGCAGCGAGTCGAGGGATCCAGCCCGCGATACTGGTGGCTCGCCGCGTCGGTCGGGGCATCGCCGGCAAGATCCCTCGACTCCGCGGCCTGCGGCCGCTTCGCTCGGGATGACGGAGGTGGGCAGCCGAGGGACCGGAGCGCACAACGGCGGGAGTGTCAGATTTTCTGTGTACGGGTTGGTGATTACTCCCATGCCGGCACCCGATCGCCGAAGAGGAGTTTGATCTGCTGCATGGCCTCGCGCCAGTGGACCGGCCGGCCGAGCTTGAGCTCCGCGTTGCGGAGGGC
>DASSTY010000030.1:0-3551 GCA_035707585.1 Gemmatimonadales bacterium | reverse complement strand
CATGCGCTTCCGAACTGCCGCTCTCTTGAGTCTTGCGCCGATCGGGCTGCTGGCGGCACCGGCCGCGAGCCAGCAGGCGGGAACATCCGCCGCCAGCCGGCTGGCCGGCGCGGTGCAGCCGAACGTGATCCGGGCTCATCTGGAATTCCTGGCTGACGACTCGCTCGAGGGACGCGCGCCGGGCACCCGCGGCGGAGTGATCGCGGCCAATTACATCCGGGCGCAGTTCGAGCGGCTCGGTCTCCAGCCGGCCGGCGACAGCGGCAGCTATTTCCACCGGGTGCCGATCGTCTCGCTGACTCCGCACCCGACGCTGGTGGTAGCGACCGATGACAAGGCCGATACCCTGAGCTATCGCGATCAGTATGTGCTCTGGTCGATGCGTGACGAGCCGCAGGTGCAGTTGAGTGCGCCAGCGGTTTTCGTGGGGTTTGGGATCGTGGCGCCGGAGTACCACTGGAACGACTATGCCGGCGTTGACGTCAAGGGAAAGATCGTGGTCGCGCTGGTCAACGACCCCGGGCTGATCGATTCGACGATCTTCCGCGGGCGTGTCCTCACCTACTACGGCCGCTGGACCTACAAGATCGAAGAGGCGGCGCGGCAGGGCGCCGCGGGCATCCTCTTCGTGCATACCGATACCACCGCCACCTACTCGTGGAGCACCGTCGCGTCGTCGTGGAGCGGACCGCAGGTGCGCACCGAGCAGCCGCCGACATCGCTGGTGGTGGCAGGCTGGCTTACCGACTCGGTGAGTGCCCGGCTGCTGGGCGGCAATCTGGATTCGATCATCCGGCAGGCTGCCGCCCGTGGCTTCAAGGCCCGCCCGCTCGGCGTCACCTTCCACACCGCGATCCGGAGCGACATGCACCGGACCGAGACCTACAACGTGGTGGCGAGGTACCCTGGCCGGGGACCGCACGGGTCGGAAGCGGTGTTGATCGGCGCCCACTACGATCATCTGGGTGTGGGGCGCCCGGTGAACGGAGATTCGATCTACAACGGCGCGGTGGACAACGCATCGGGCACCGCGGCGATGCTCGATGCCGCCGAAGCCTTTGCCCGGAGCGATGTGACCACCGGCCGGTCGATTCTGTTCATGGCGTTTGCCGCCGAGGAGGCGGGCCTGCTGGGCTCGACCGCGTATGCCGAACGCCCCACGGTACCGCTCCGCGATCTGGCCGCCGTGCTCAACATGGACGAGATGAATCTGCTGGGCCGCACGCGCGACATCAGCGCGCTGGGGCTCGATCAATCATCGCTCGGCACGGTGTTCCGGAAGGCCGCGGCGGCGGAAGGGCTGTCCATTACCACCGATGAGCAGGCGCTGATCGCCGGGGCATTCTTCCGGTCCGATCACTTCCCCTTTGCCAAGGCGGGGGTGCCGGCGCTTTCGCTGGGAAGCGGCAACGACTTCGTGGGCCGGCCGGAGGGCTGGGGTGAGGAGCAGGCAGCCGACTACAACGCTCACCGCTATCACCAGCCCGCCGACCAGGTGCTCCCGAGCTTCGACTACGCCGGCGCGGTGCAGCAGCTTCGGGTGGTGCTCCGGACCGCGCTGCTGGTGGCCGACGCCCCGGGCCAGCCGACCTGGAACGCCAAGTCGGAGTTCCGGGCTGCCGGCGAGGCCCGGCGTGCCGGCAAATCGGCTAAGAGCACCCCGGGTACCTAGCCCGGGATGGCGGTGATGTAGTATCTTCCCCGCCGTTTAGCGCACGGCAACCTCAGCCGGGAGCGTCTCTGGAACTTCCCACCCAGCATCGGATCCCTCTGTCTTGGCTGGTTGAGCATGGCGGGGAGTCGATTCGGTACCGCACGCTAGCCGAGCTGGCGCCCGCCGGCTATGCGTCTCCGGCAGCAATCGAAGAAGCGCAGCACGCCGTCACCCAGTCCAAGCTTGCCCTCGCGATCGTCAAGAAGCAGAAAGACAACGGCGTGTGGGGCGGGAACCTGCTGGGCCTGGCGGCGTCGGCCAAGGACGGGATCAAGGATGTCGGCACGATCCCGCAATACCGCCGCCTCCTCCAGCTCGGCTGGCCGGCGCACAGCCGCCCCTTCAAGCTGGCCGACCGGGTGCTCTTCCGTCTCCTTTCTCGGGATCCCGACCCGGCGCTGCTGTTCGAGTGGCAAAAGCTGGTGAAGGCCGAGCCCGAAGCCGAAGAGTGGGTGCGGAGTATCGAACG
The DNA here is from genome assembly GCA_035707585.1 of Gemmatimonadales bacterium. Classification (GTDB taxonomy): domain Bacteria; phylum Gemmatimonadota; class Gemmatimonadetes; order Gemmatimonadales; family GWC2-71-9; genus DASSTY01. The sequence continues at coordinate 1,368 of DASSTY010000030.1, read as the reverse complement.
GGAGGCGGCCTCGGATGCGCTGGCCGAAGCCGGCTACGGCGACGATCCGCGGCTCCGCGGTGCCGGGCACAAGATCGCCAACTCCATCTCCGCGTTTCTCCGGAGCCCGCTGGCCGAAAAGCCGTTCGTCAAGCGGGGGCGGCAGACGGCGCTCAATCCCGAGGCGCATCCACCCAGCTGGTTTTCGGTTTCGATGCTGGCGGCGATGCCCACACTGCGGCGCGAGCGGGCCGGCTTTACCGAGCGGCTGGGGCATTACCTGGCGCAGCCGGCTCCCCGAAAGACCTTCGTGATTCCGCTCGGGAAGAAAACCGCCAAGCCGCAGTATCTCCTGCTGGGCGATCCCATCCAGGCCGATGCAAAGGGATGCCCCAAGGACATTCCGCTGGCGCTGCTTTACATCCAGCACCTGGCGCAGATGGGTGCGCTGGAATGGGCCCCGGTAGCAACCAAGGTGCTGGCGTGGTTCTTTCATGATTGCGACGAGAACGGCGTCTGGCATCCGCGGAATCTTCGAACCCAGCCCAAGGTGGTGGACAAGATCGCCTATCACTACTGGCCGCTGCGGGTCGACGACAAGACACCGGAGAGCCGGCAAGCCGACGTGACGTTCCGGCTGGCTCAGATCGCCAAGCTTCTGAATTGGGAACTGGAGTATCGCTGAGTGGCACGCCTCGACCTCACCCCGTTCGGCTTTACGCCGACCGAGGGCCTGGTGTATGAGGTCCTGCTGGTGGCGGGCCCAGGCAGCGGGTACGCGGTTGCGCGGGCAGCGGGACTGGCCCGCGCCAACGCGTACAGCGCACTCGAGGGGCTGGTAGCCAAGGGCGCGGCGCGAGTGGAGGGCACTCGGCCCAAGCGCTACCGCCCCGAACCGCCGGCGGCGCTGATCGGACGAATTGCCACCGAGCATGGCCGCGCACTCGATCAACTGAGCTCAGCGCTCGACGCGGTAGCCGTGCCCGACACTCCGACGATCGTCGAAGTGGAATCTCCCCGAGCCGCTCTCCAACTGCTGAGCCACGACATCGCCCGCGCGTCGGCGTCGGTCAGCATGCTGGCCCCGCCCGAAGCGTACCCGCTGTTGGGACCGGCGCTCCGCCGCGCCGCCAGCGCCGGCCTTTCGCTCCAGCTCCGCTCCACCGGCCTGGTCCAGCTCGATTTCGTTGATGTCGGAGAGGTGACGCCGGCGCACCCGTGGCCGGGGCTGCCGCTCATCGCGGTGATCGATGATCAGAAGGCGATGCTGGCTGCGCGGCAGGGTAACGACGTGAAAGGCCACAGGAGCACGGCGCCGGCATTCGTTGCTGCCGCTCTCCTGGCCCTCGACCGCTTTGGCATTCCATCGTGAACGATCGCTTCGAGCAG
>DASSTY010000029.1:0-5971 GCA_035707585.1 Gemmatimonadales bacterium | reverse complement strand
CACGCTCCAGGATCAGAGTGACAGGGCCGTCGTTATGAATTTCCACCTGCATGTCGGCGCCGAACTCACCAGTGGCCACCGGAACGCCGGCAGCCCGGACCGCCTCGATGAAGTGCTGGTAGAGCGGGATCGCCGTTTCCGGCCGGGCAGCGCCGATGAACGAAGGGCGGCGGCCCCGGCTGGCATCCCCGTAGAGGGTGAACTGGGAGATCACCAGCACCGCTCCGTTCACCTCCGCCAGACCCAGGTTCATCTTGCCCTCGGCGTCGCTGAAGAGGCGGAGTCCGGTCACCTTTTCGGCCATCCAGTCGGCCTCCCGCGGCGTGTCATCGGGGGCGAAGGCCACCAGCAGACAGTAACCCCGCTCGATCGCACCGGCGACGCGGCCTGCGATCGTCACCGAGGCACCGGAAACCCGCTGGAGCACAACCTTCATCAAACCTCCGGGGGAGTGGCTGGGGCAATCTATGTGATCTGGGCCGCGGCACCGAGGGGCCGCGGGCCGCATCGTGTGAGGGTCTTGGCCGTGACAAACCCGAACGACCGATGAGGTGAACCCATGCGAACCCTGACACTCGGCCTGGCAACCGCGCTCTTTGGCGGTGTGGCGGTACTCGCCGCCTGCTTCCCGTCGTCATCGAATCCCGGCTATGAGCCGTATCCCGGTACCGTGAGAGGCAGCTACGACAACGGGGTGGCGCCCCCTCAGATCCAGGCTTGCCGATCGCTGGTCAGCGAGCAGTATAACGTGAGTACCAATTATGTGAGCACCCAGGCCGATGGCGTGGACGGCACCGGCAATGCGGTGATCCGGTGGACTCTGCAGAACGGCCCCAACGGAAGCTGCACCGTAAGCCCGCAGAATCGGGTGGTGCGGTTCGACAGCAGCGACAACAACAACAATCTGCCGGGCAACTCGGGGCAGGTGAATCCGCCGAGCAACTATCCGCCGCCGCCCGCCGGTGTGCTGGGGCAGCCCACCAGCGAGACCGCCAATCACTTTCAGATCGACGCCTGCACGATGGAAGTGGTTCGGCAGTACAACATCAACAGCAGCTCGATCAGAACCGATCAGGGAGTGACCTACACTGACGGCAACGCGGTGGTTCGCTGGTCCACCGATCGGGGTGACAACGGCACCTGCGTGGTGAATCAGAAAGCGCAGGTCATGCGAATCGACCGGCAGTAGCATCGTGCCGGCCCGCTCGAGGGCGGCGCCGATCGCGGTTCGGCCCGACCAGCGGTACATCTGGTACGGGCCGAGTCTGCTGCTGCTCGATCATCAGGGCGTTGCCGATGAGCATGCGCCGCTGAGCGGCCTCTATTTCCGGGAGACCCGCTATCTGCGGCGCCTTCGCCTGGAACTGAACGGCGAGCTCCCCTGGCTCTGCGCCATCGGCGGCTCGGAACCGCGAGAGCTGCTCGCCGGACTGAGCTATCCCGAGCTGAGCGGCGGAGGCGGTGGCGGCACCGGCGTTTCCGGTGAAGAAGTCCCCACCAACGCGGCGGGGATTCCCTGGCGAGCGGTGGAGCTGATGGCGCGCTACCGGCTCGACTTCCGGGAGCTGTGGGTTGAAGTGGTGCTGACCAACCGGAGCCGCCAGCGGGTCGAGCTCGACGCCGCCTGGCGGCTTTCGGCCGATTACGCCGATCTCCAGGAAGCGCAGGCGGAGGAGCGCCAGCAGGAGGCGCCGGTGGAAGCGATGCCGAGCGTCGATCCTGCCGGCGGTGCGGCGCTCCGGTTTCGGTACGGTCATCCCGATCTTCCGCTCGAGACTTCCGTTGAAACGCGCGGGCCGGCGCGCTGGGAAGCCTCGGCCGACCAACTGAAGACCCGCCTGGTGCTGGCTCCGCAATGGCCGATTACGCTGTCGCTCCACGTAACGGCGCAGGATACCGAACTGCTTCCCGACCTACAGGGTGAGCGTCAGCGCGATGCGCGGCTCGCCGTCTGGCGCCGCCGGCTCACCCGAGTTACGGCGCCAGGCGAGCAGATGATCTCCGCCGCGGTCAACCAGGCGATGGACGACCTCGGCTCCTTCGCTCTGCTGGAAGGCGAGCCCGACGAGTGGCTCGCGCCCGCCGCGGGGATGCCGGCCTATCCCGCGCTGTTCGGGCGCGATTCGCTCACCGCCACCTGGCAGGCCACGGTGCTCGATCGCGGCGAGCAGCTCTCCGCAGCGCTGACTCGGCTGCAGGGCTACCAGGGCACCGTCGTTGATCCCACCCGCGATGAAGAGCCCGGCCGCATCGTCCACTCCGTCCGCCGCGGTCCGCTGGCCCGGCTCGGGATCAATCCGTTCGATCGCTACTACGCCGACTTCGCCAGCCCGTTCATGTTCGTCATCTCACTGGCCCAGCTCTACGCCTGGACCGGCAGGATGGCAGACATCGAACGCCACTGGGATGCGGCGTGCCGGGTGCTCGACTGGGCCCGCGACTATGGCGATCGCGACGGCGATGGGTATCTCGAGTACCTGACCCAGGCGAGCCAGGGGCCCCAGAACCAGGGATGGAAAGATTCGGGAGACTGCATTCTGTACCCCGACGGCCGCCAGGTGCCGGCGCCGATCGGCACCTGCGAAATCCAGGGATACTGGTTTGCCGCGCAGCAGCTTTTTGCGGTGCTCTGCGCCGCCCGCGGCCGCCTGGGCGATGCCAGAGCGTACTGGCAATCGGCGATGGAGCTCAAAGCGCGATTCAATCGCGACTGGTGGGTGCCCGAGGAAAGTTTCATCGCGCTGGCAATGGATCGCGACAAACAGCTGGTTCGCACCGTAACCTCCAACGTGGGGCATTGCATCACCGCCGGCATCATCGACGACGAACACCTGCCCGCCGTGGTGGACCGGATGTTCGCGGCAGACCTCTTCAGCGGCTGGGGAATCCGGACGCTTTCCGCCAATCATCCCTCGTACAACCCGGTGGGCTACCACCTGGGCAGCGTCTGGAGCGTGGAGAACGGAACCATCGCCTTTGGTCTTCGGCGATTTGGGTTCGATGCACGCGCGGTGCACTTGATTCGCGCGGTGCTCGATCTTGCCGCGTTGTACGATCATTTCCGGGTTCCCGAATGCGTCGGCGGCTATTCGCGGGCCGACTGGATCCATCCCAGCGCCTACCCGCGCGCCACCATACCGCAGGCGTGGAATCAGAGCGCGCTGCCGCTGTTCGTTCAGACGCTGCTGGGGCTTCAGCCGGTGGCACCGCTCGAACTGCTGGTGGTAGATCCGGTGCTGCCGCCGTGGCTCCCCGAGCTCACGCTCAAGGGGCTCAGGGTGGGAGGCGCCACCATCACGCTGCGGTGCTGGCGCGATTCGCACGGCCGGAGTCATGCCGAGGTGCTGCGGGCCCGCGGAAAGCTGCGGGTGATACGGCAGCCCCCGCCGGAATCACTTACTGCAGGCATTGGCGATCGCTTCAAGGCATTCGCCGATGGCCTGCTTCACCATTAGGTGCCAACATGAAAACTCGAAGCACAGGAGCCGCGCTGCTCCGGGGCGCCGTCGCTGGTGCGGTCGCGACATGGACCATGGACCGCATTACGACCTGGCTCTATGAAAGAGAGAACCAGGCGGCGCGCGAGCGCGAGGATAACGCCCGCAACGGCAAGACGGCCTACGGCGTCGCCGCGGAAAGGGCGGCGAGCGTGGCGGGCGCGGAGCTGTCGGACCAGCAGCGGCAGCGCTTTGGAACCGGTATCCACTGGGCGCTCGGCATTGGCGCCGGCGCCGTCTATGGCATGCTCCGAAACCGGTACTCGGCGATCGGCCTGGCGCGGGGACTCGCGTTTGGCGCCGCATTCTGGCTCTTGGTCGACGAGCTCGCAACGCCGTTGATGGGACTCACACCGGGGCCGGCTGCATTCCCGTGGCAGACCCACGCCCGCGGCCTGGCGGGCCACCTGGCGTACGGCATGGCCGAGGATGCCGTGGTGGAGGGGTTGGCGCTGGTGACATAACTGACCAGCGCCCCTGGCCAGTTTTTTGCAACTAGGCGACGCTTCACTCTCCAGCGGAGCGGCCCAGCGATGGGATCCTCACCGGGCGCCACCAGCGACCGCACGACCTTCCTGGAGCCGATCCTCGTTGCGATCGGCCTGACGCTCGCGGTAACCCTTCGTTCACGGTCTCCCATCTGGCACGTCTCCAAGGGCCTCCTTGTGCTCGGCCTCCTGGTCAGCGCGGCGTACCTGGTCGGGTATTTCGTGCACCGCCGCCACGCGCAGCGCGGGCTGCTGCGGGCGGTGCTCATCACCATGCTGGTGAGCCAGCCGGTGATGGTGGCGATCTGGCTGCTCGACATCAACGGCTCGCGCGTGGTCCTGGTAGCGGAGCTGGTGCTGCTCTTCCTGTTCATCGCCATCGCTGGTGCCCGGTGGCGCGCCGGCGTGAAGGTCGTCATTGCACTCGTCTTCGCCGGCGTCGCGGCGTATCCGTCGGTCGCTGCCGCCACGGCGCGTCACACCATCGCCGCCGAGCCCGATCAGGTGCAGTACGTCTTCACCAATTACACCGATCTCAAGGTCACCACGCATCGGATCATTCCCGACGATTCGCAGGATGGCGGCGCGTTTGCGCGGCTCCCCGATGGCCGGGTGCTCCTGGTCACCGGAAGTGGCGCGGGGATGTTCCTCGACTTTTCTCACGGCATCACTACCACCCCGATCGATTTGCACCTCCCGCTGGAGGTCGCCCGGTATCGCGCCGTCAAGCGGCAGCAGTTGGAGTACTACCGGGTGTTCGACGCGGAGTATTTCCGCCGATCCCTGCTGGTGAGCTACACCAACTGGGATGCACCCAGGAACTGCTACACGCTGCGGCTGCTGCAGGCCAGCTTCGACGGTTCGTCGGTCGGCCAGTGGAACACCGTCTTCGATTCGCAGCCGTGCGTCAAGCTGGAGTGGATGAACAACGAATCGGGCGGCCGGATCGCGGTGCTCGATTCGACTCACGTGCTCCTCACCATCGGCACGTTCACGATCGAATACCGGAACCATCCCGGCTGGCGGGATTCGTCGGACTACGGGAAGGTCATCGAGATCGACATGACCACCGGCAAACACCAGCCCTTCACCGTCGGAAACCGGAATCCGGAGGGGCTGCTGGTGGTTGGCGATTCGGTGTGGAGCACCGAGAACGGTCCGCAGGGCGGCGACGAGCTCAATCTGCTGCGGCGCGGCGCCGACTACGGCTGGCCGTACGTGAGCTACGGGACCGAGTACGGCTCCAAGACGCTGAAGCTGGCCCGCAAGCCGCCGGGCGATCACACCGGGTACACCCAACCGCTTTACGCCTGGCTGCCGAGCATCGGGATTTCGAATCTGATCAGAATCTCGAGCTCGCTCTTTCCGCAGTGGAAGAACGATCTCCTGATCGCCTCGCTGAGCGGAATGGGGAACGGCTACGCCATGTTCCGGGTACGGCTGGTGAACGGCCGGCCGGTTACGATCGAGCGGATTCCTACCGGAGTCCGGGGGCGCGATCTCATGGAGCTGCCCGACGGCCCGGTGATTCTCTGGGACGGCCGCGGCCGGATTCTTACCGTGCGCCCGGGCGACTACGTCTTCAGCGCCTGCTCCGGCTGCCACAGTTTCCTGAACGATTTTCAGGGAATCGGCCCCGAGCTGCTTGGCGTGGTGGGACGGCGGGTGGCGTCGAGCCCGGGGTACGAGTACTCACCGGCGATGCGCCATTACGGCGGGGTGTGGACCCCGGCCCGGCTCAACCGCTTCCTGGCCAACCCAGAGGCCGAAGTTCCCGGTACGGCCATGGATTTTCCGGGCGTGCCCGATTCGGCCAAACGGGCGGAGATCATTCGCTATCTGACGGATATCACCGGCGGGAGAAAGCCGTAATGAAAAGAACCGAGCGGTCCTGGTACGCGGCGTTATCGAGTCGCCGGCACCACCAGAACCACTCGGCCCCGAACTACCGCAGCGTTACTCTACCGTAACCGACTTGGCCAGATT
>DASSTY010000028.1:0-2426 GCA_035707585.1 Gemmatimonadales bacterium | reverse complement strand
ACCAGCACCACCGGGAAGTGTTTCACCTTTCCGGTCTGAATCAGCGTCAGCGCTTCGAACAATTCATCGAGCGTGCCGTAGCCGCCGGGAAACACCACGAACGCCGTGGCGTACTTCACGAACATCGTCTTCCGAACGAAGAAGAACTTGAAGTTGAGATTGCGCGTGAGGTACGGATTGGAGCCCTGCTCGAACGGCAGTTCGATGTTGCAGCCGATCGAGAGCCCGCCCGCCTCCAGGGCGCCGCGGTTGGCCGCCTCCATGATGCCAGGGCCGCCCCCGGTGATGATCGGAATCCCTTCCGAGGCGAGCAGCCGCGCCGTTTCGACCGCCGCGAGATACTGCGGATCGGTGGGGAGCGTCCGGGCGGAGCCGAAGACCGACACACCCCCCACTACATCGGCCAGGTGATCGAATCCCCAGACGAATTCTCCCATGATCCGGAGCACCCGCCAGGAATCCGATTTCTGGAAGAGCTGCTCCGGCCGCGTGGTCTGTGATTCGAGAAGCTGCTCGTCTTCCGTGGGCGGCTTCTGTTCGGTCACCCTTCGCATTGGCTCAGCCACCGGTCAATACCTCGAGTGCGGCGTGATAGTCATCCGCAGTGTTGTAGAAATAAGGAGAAAGCCGGACGTGCCCCGGCCGCGCATCGGCGATGATGTGAGCTTCGGCAAGACGGGCAACGTCGCGGTGCGGGTCGTCGCTCGGCAGCATCACGATGCCGCTCCGCTCCCGCGCGCTGGGCGCCACCTTGGGGCGGAGCCCCCGCGCCCGCGCTTCGGCGATGAGATCTTCGGTCAGCCGCCTGGTTTCCCGCTGCACCGCGGTGAGCCCCGCCTCGGCCAGCACTTCCAGCCCGCCGAGCTGGGCGTACACCGGCATGAGCGGCGGTGTGCCGGCCTCGAGCCGGCGCGCATCGCTGTGGAATTCGAGCTCGCTGGGATCGAACCGGAACTGATCGCGCTGCGAGAACCACCCGGTGGCTTCGGGAACGAGCCGCGCTATGAGATTCGCGTTGGCATACAGGAACGCTACACCGGTGCCGCCCAGCAGCCACTTGAGTCCACCCGAGCAGTAGAAGTCGAGACCCAGCGCCTTTACATCTACCGGCACCTGCCCCGCCGCCTGGTAACCGTCGATCAGGCAGAGCGCACCGTGACGATGCGCGATCGCTGCAATCGCGGCGACATCCTGAATCGCGCCGCTGTTGTAGAAGACGTGGCTGGTGGCCACCAGCGCAGTGCGGCCGTCAATGGCGCGCTCGAACAGCTCCAGCGGCACAGTGGTCTGATCGGGACTCTGAATGATCTCCACTTCGACGCCGCGGCGCGACTTGGCCAGCCACTGGTAGGGAATAGTCGGAAAATCCAGCGACGTCGTAATTACCCGCGGCCGATCGGAGTAGTCGAGCGACTCGCCCAGGACCGTGAGTGCCGAAGAGATGTTGGGGTGCAGCGCGATTTCGTTTTCGCCGGCGCCGATCACCGAGGCGTACCCGCGCCGGAGCTCCGCCAGCGCTTCCCACCAGATGTCGTACCAGTTGGCGGCGCCCCGGGCCTCCCACTCGTCCAGAAACCGCATCACCCGAGCTCGGCTCCTGCGGGAGAGCGCCCCCAGTGAGCAGCTGTTGAGGTAGATGGTGCGCTGGAAAATCGGGAATTCCTCGCGCCAACGGGCCGCGAGCGCCTCGGATACCGTGGCATCAGTCATAGTCGCGCAATATATCGCCGCCGTTATCTTGACGGCATGGCGGATTCCCGGTACACCGGCGGCTCGTGGCTCGGGCTCACCGGCCGGCTGGCGCTCAGAGCAGCGCTTCGGCCCCGCCTGGCGCTGGATCTGCTCCGCACCGCGTGGGCCTTTCGCCGCCGGGAATGGTGGAAGGCGCCTCCGTTCCTCCCGCTGCCTGACCGTACCTACCTGCGGTGGCGGATGTACACCGCCTACGCCAGCGAAGATGCCGTCCCCCCGGCAGATGACGTAATCCGATTCGCGCGGTGGCGGCGCGAAACGATGGGGCTGTGACCGATGCCTGGCGTTCTCGAACCCCGTGAAGACGGCCGGCCGCATGTGGTGATCATCGGCGGCGGCTTTGGCGGATTGTACGCGGCCCGGAACCTGGGCGATCCGCGCATCCGGGTCACCGTGGTGGACCGCCGCAATCACCACCTCTTCCAGCCGATGCTCTACCAGGTCGCGACGGCGGCCCTCAGCGCTGGCGACATCGCGAGCCCGATCCGGTCGGTTCTGAGCCGCCATCGAAACACCGAAGTCATTCTGGCAGAGGTCGTTGCGGTGCATCCAGATCGGCGGACTCTGGATCTAGGTGATGGTAGTAGTATTAAATACGACTATTTGATTTGCGCTCCCGGAGCCCGGCACTCTTACTTCGGGAAGGACCAGTGGGAATACCTGGCGCCCGGCCT
>DASSTY010000027.1:0-2090 GCA_035707585.1 Gemmatimonadales bacterium | reverse complement strand
GCTCGACTGGCGAACCGCAACCCTGGTATTCACCAGTTCGTATCTGGTTGGGTTGGTGGCGTTGTTCGCGCCCGCCGGGCTCGGCCCGCGAGAGGGTCTGCTGGTGCTGCTCCTGACCGGACCGCTGGGGCCCAAAGTCGCTCTGGCACTTGCTGTCGCGACCCGGCTCCAGCTCACCTGTACCGAGTTGGGAGCGGCACTCCCGTTTCTGCTCATTCGCCGGTTGGGCCGGCTCGCAGCCGCGCCCGCCAGCACCGACCACGTCCAACCTGAGGGAAGCCGTGCCGGATCCTGAACCCCTGGAGCCACGCACCCCGCGGGGGCCACGCGCCGGGTGGATCATCGCCGGCGTCATTTTCGTGTTAGCCGCACTGACCGTCTGCTGGCCGATGCTGGGCGGCCGATTCCTGCTGGGCGACGATCAATACCTGAGCGGCTACGCATTCCGCCACTTCGGCGCCGAGATGTTCCGGCAGACCGGAAGCATTCCACACTGGGACCCCTACATCTTCGGCGGGCTTCCGTTCGTCGCGGCGATGCACGGCGACATCTTCTACCCGACCGCCTGGCTCCGGTGGATCCTGCCGATCGACACCGCCATGAATCTGAGCTTCGCCGTGCACTTCGTGCTGGCGGGGTGGTTCATGTACGCCTTTCTCCGGGCACTGCGGCTGGGATGGACCGGCGCGGTGGTCGGCGGTGTGGCCTACGAGCTGTCCGGGATTCTCGCATCGCTGGTGCACCCGGGCCACGATGGCAAGCTCTATGTGTCGGCTCTGGCGCCGCTCCTTCTGCTGGCGCTGCTCATAGCGATCCGCGACCGACGAATCTGGGGTTACGGGCTGATTTCGCTGACGGTCGGGCTGTCGCTGCTCACACCGCAAACTCAGATGACGTACTACCTGCTGGTGGCCGGCGGCATCTGGACGCTGTATCTCGTATTCTTCGACCCCGATCGCCCCGCCGGCATCAAGTGGCCTGTCGTCCTGGCGTGCGCGCTCGGTGCGGTGCTGCTGGGCGTCGCCATCGATGCCATTCAGGCGATTCCGTTCCTCACCTACCTCAAGTACACCGCACGCGGCGCCGGCGGCGCCAGCACCGGCTGGGCCTACGCAACCGGCTTCGCCATGCCGGTCGAGGAGCTGTTCACCACCGTCCTGCCACAGTTCAACGGCGTGCTGGACAATTACTGGGGCTCCAACTTCTTCAAGTCGCATACCGAGTACCTCGGCGCGGTCGTGGTCATGCTCGCGCTGATCGGAGCATGGCGCGGCGAGCGACGCTCGCTCAAGCGAGGACTCGGGATCATCGCCGTCCTCTTCCTGCTGGTGGCATTCGGCGGCCACACGCCGTTCTACCGGCTCTGGTACGAGGTGATGCCACTGATGAAGAAGGTGCGCGCCGCGGGGATGGCGTTCTATCTCCCGGCGCTGGTCGTCACGGTGTACGCCGGCATGGGCGCCGACCGGCTGATGCGCCGCGAAGTATCGCTCAAGCCGCTCTGGATCGGCGCCGGCGGGCTGGGGGTCTTCGCGCTGCTCGGTTCGGTGGGGGCTCTCAATGGTCTCACCACCGCACTGGCCGAGCCGCAGACGATCGGCCGCGCAATGGCCAACTTCCCGGCACTGCAAGCGGGCGCTGTCCGCTTGCTCTTCGTGGTACTGGTCGCGACCGCCGTGCTGTGGTCCGTTGGAGCAGGGCGCCTCACCGGTTGGCTCGCCACCGCGGCACTGGTGGTGATCACCGTGGGTGATCTCTGGAGCATCGATCACCTCTTCTTTGACTACAAGCCGCCGGCCACGCAGGTCTACGCTGACGACCCGATCACCAGCTATCTCAAGACGGTTCCCAAGCCCTACCGCGTGCTCGAGCCGAGCGGCGGCTTCGGCGGGTTCGCCGTGTATGGGGCGTCCGTCCTGATGGGCTACGATATCCCTCAGGTGCTCGGCTACCATGGCCAGGAGCTGCGGTTCTACGACGATCTGCTGGGCGGCAAGAACGTCTGGCAGAACCAGCTCAACCCTAACGTGCTCGACGCGGTTGCGGCTGGATACCTGCTGATCAACCAGGACCAGACCATTCCGGGATAT
>DASSTY010000026.1:0-2323 GCA_035707585.1 Gemmatimonadales bacterium | reverse complement strand
CTCCGGCGTCGGCCCGCTTTCGTGCCCTGCTGCGAACCCACCTGGATGAGCGCCACGGTCTCATCGTCGTGACGCACAATCTCGCGGAGGTGTGGGAGCTCGCCTCCCGCGTGGCGGTGCTGGTCGGGGGGCGTTGGGTGCTGGAGGAGCCACGGGGGCCGTCGCTGGAAGCGTTTCTTCCCCGCTATCACGAGCTGATCGGTGGCTGAGACTCTTCGTCTGGCGCTGGTGCTGGCCGGCAAGGACATCCGGGCCGAGCTGCGGAGCCGCACCGCGCTGCTCTCGGCGGTGGTGTTTGCGGCGCTGGTGCTGGTGGTTTTCAATTTTGCCCGCGATCCGACTGCGCTGGGTCCGGAGGAGATCGCGCCGAGCGCGCTCTGGGTGACTTTTGCGCTGGCGTCGATGCTGGCGCTCAACCGCGCCTTTCACATGGAGCGGGAGCATGGTGCGATCGATGGCCTGCTCCTCGCCCCGGTTCCCCGTGAGGCGCTCTTTCTCGGCAAGTTCCTGGCGAATCTGGTGTTCGTTGGCATCGTCGAGGCCGTGGCGCTGCCGCTCGGTATCCTGTTTTTCAACCTGCCCCTCGGTGCGGTGCTGCCGGGCGTGCCCATCGTGGCGATCCTGGCGACGATCGGCTTCGTTTCGGTCGGCACGATTTTCAGCGCCATGGCGGTGCGAACCCGCTTCGCGGAGCTGCTGCTGCCGGTGCTGCTGCTGCCGTTCATGGTTCCCCCGCTGATCGGTGCGGTGGAGGCCACCACCCGGCTGCTGGCGCAGCGTCCGTTGAATGAGGTGATCGGCTGGCTTAGGTTACTGGCGCTCTACGATGTTGTCTTCGTGATTCTCTGCACATTGACCTTTCCCGCAGTGGTGGACGAATGACCGTCGCTTCCGCCGGCGAGCGCCTGGTGCGGCGCGGGCTGATCATCGCGGTGATCGGCCTGGTGCTGCTGGCCGGGATCTACGTCCTGGCGCTGGCCGACACCCCGACCGAGCTGCACCAGGGCCTGGCCCAGAAGATTTTCTACCTCCACGTGCCGGCCGCCTGGACCGCGCTGCTGGTGTTCTCGATCGTCGGGATCGTGAGCGCGGTCTATCTCTGGCTGCAGGACGAGCGGCTCGATCGGTTTGCCGCGGCGTCGGCCGAGGTTGGGGTGGCGTTCAGTGCGGTGATGCTGACCACCGGTCCCATCTGGGCCAAGCCGATCTGGGGCACCTGGTGGACCTGGGATGCGCGGCTTACGCTGACGCTCTTCCTGTTCTTTCTGTTCGTGGGATATCTCTCGCTGCGCGCCGCGCTGAATGACCCCGCCGAGCGGGCCCGCTTCAGCGCCGTGGTGGCGATCCTGGGCCTGCTGCTGGTGCCGTTCATCCATTTGAGCGTATATCTCTTCCGTACCCTGCATCCCCGGCCCGTGGTTCTCAAGCCCAGCAAGCCGTCGCTGCCGCCGGAAATGCTCCGCACGGTGCTGCTGTCGTTTGGGGTTTGTCTGGTGCTCTATATCGGATTTGTAACCGCGCGCTACGGATTGTCGCTGCTCCGGGAAGCGCGGGAAGCAAGTGAGGTGGCTGGTGCCGACTGAACCGCCGCCGACTGGCGGCTACATGGTGGCGGCGTACATCGTCGCTGCCGTGATCTATCTGGGCTATACCATCTCGCTCTGGAAGCGAGCGGCCGCCGCCCGTCATCCCCGGCGAAATGGGAACGCCTGAACTCCAACCTTTTGCGTGAGGAGTCCGATGCCTTCGCTGTCGCGACGTCTCGTAGCCGAAGCGTTCGGTACCTTCGGCCTGGTGTTCTTCGGCGCATCTGCCGTGGTGATGAGCAATGCGTTCGGCAACAACTACGGCCTGCTCGGCATCGCGCTGACCCATGCGATCGTCCTGTCGATCATGGTCACCGCGACGATGCACATTTCCGGCGGGCATCTCAACCCGGCGATCAGCACCGGGCTGCTGGTGGCCCGGCGGATCGATGCGGTCACCTGGATCAGCTACGTCATTGCCCAACTGGTCGGTGCCGTGCTGGCGGGCTTCTGCATGAAGTGGCTCCTGCCGGAGGCGGCGGGCCGGGCGCTGTCGTACGGGACTCCGCTGATTGCCAATTCGGTAACGTTCTGGCAGGCGACGGCAATCGAGGGTGTGATCACGTTCTTTCTGGTGTCGTCGGTGTTCGGAACGATCGTGGCAGACAACGCGCCGAAGGTGGGCGGGTTCGGAGTGGGGCTCTCGCTGCTCTTTATCATTCTGTTCGCGGGTCCGCTCACCGGCGGTTCGGCCAATCCGGCGCGCGCCTTCGGGCCGGCGCTGGTTTCCGGGGTCT